>NZ_JBFUEP010000009.1:0-87237 GCF_056403895.1 Pedococcus sp. P2_E5 | reverse complement strand
GAAAGTATGAGTTTCCRAGGCCCTCGACGGTCAGGACCGAGGTCCTGATCGACGCTCTCGCCGAAGCGAGTGCGTGGGATATTTCTAATCCAGGGTCGGGTCGGCCACAAGTGGTTCAGCAGAGATTTCCGTGACTTTGTGGGCCATTTTCCTGTCCGCTCCGGCGTGTCCTGACGACACGCCGTGTCCGGGCCGCCGGCGCCGCCTGCGAGGATGGATCCATGCCCAGCGCCCTGCCCGACGGTGACCCTGCACCGTCGGACGGCCTCCTCCCGCAGGCGTCGCTCCAGGCTCTCGGGGACCGACCGTTCGGCATCTACCTGCACGTGCCGTTCTGCTCCGTCCGCTGCGGGTACTGCGACTTCAACACCTACACGCTGACCGAGCTCGGCGTCGACGGGGCCAGCGTCGGCACCTTCGCCGATGCCGCGCTGCGTGAGCTGGCCTTCGCGGTCGATGTGCTCGGCGACGTGCCGACCGTGGACACGGTGTTCGTCGGTGGGGGAACCCCGACGATGCTGGCCGCGGAGGACCTCGCCCGCATGCTGCACGGCATACGAGACGGCTTCGGGCTGGCGCAGGGGGCCGAGGTGACCACCGAGGCCAATCCCGACTCGGTCACTCCCGAGGGGCTCGCCGTGCTCGCCGACGCAGGGTTCACCCGGGTGTCCCTCGGCATGCAGTCGGCAGTGCCGCACGTCCTCCGGACCCTCGAGCGCACCCACGACCCGGCCAACGTCGAGCGCGCCGTCGCCGCCGCACGCGCGGCGGGGCTCCAGGTCAGCCTCGACCTGATCTACGGCACCCCCGGGGAGTCGCTCGACGACTGGCGGACCAGCCTGGCTGCCGCGAGCTCCCTCGAGCCGGACCACATCTCGGCCTACGCCCTCGTCGTCGAGGAGGGAACGAAGCTGGCCGCCCAGGTCCGGCGTGGCCAGGTGCCGGCACCTGAGGACGACGACGAGGCGGCCAAGTACGAGATCGCCGACGAGCACCTCGCCGCAGCCGGCTACTCCTGGTACGAGGTGAGCAACTGGGCCCGGCGCGAGGATGCGCGGTGCCGCCACAACGAGGGCTACTGGGCCGACGGCAACTGGTGGGGAATCGGGCCCGGGGCGCACAGCCATGTGGGCGGAGTGCGGTGGTGGAACGTCAAGCACCCCAACGCGTATGCCGCCCGCGTCGCCGAGGGCCTCAGCCCAGCTCACGGCCGGGAGACGCTGACCGCCGAGCAGCGGTACGACGAGCGGGTACTGCTCGCGGTCCGGATGGTCGACGGCCTCCCGATCAGCGACCTGCGCGACGAGGGGCGGGTCGCCGTCGCCGGGCTGATCGCTGAGGAGCTCGTGGACGCGACAGCGGCCCTGCGCCGTCAGCGGGTCGTGCTGACGAGGCAGGGCCGGCTGCTCACGGACACCGTCGTGCGACGGCTCCTCGGCCTGCGCTGAATCCTGGGAGTGCGCTGACCGCTACGCGGTCACCTCACCAGCTCCGGGGTCATCGGGTAGCGGTACCACTCGCCGTTGTTGGCCTTGACGGCGGCGATGATCGAGAAGACCACCCAGGCGATGCCCGTGGCGATGAGGAACGGGATCCCGATCAGCACGAAGGACAGGAGCCCGAAGACCCACAGCGCGATCGTGATGACGATCTGGAAGTTGAGCGCCTGCGCGGCGTGGAACCGGATGAACGGCCCCCGGTCCTTGAACACGAGGAACACGATGAGCGGGCCGAGGAACGGGAAACCCACCATGGCCGCGACGAACGGGGCGATGTGGACGAGCGTGGCCCAGGTCTTCTCGTCCTGCGGCGACATCGGCCGGGGAGCCACGCCGTAGGCCGGCGGGGGCTGGACCGGCGGCTGGTAGTGCGGCTGGTCCTGTGGCTGGTTCGGCGTCGGCGGCTGGTAGCCCGGGGGTGCCTGCGGGGGCACCTGCGACTGCTGCGGCTGCTCTGGTTGGTCGGTCATGGGTTTCTCCGTGGTGAGTGGCTCCGTGGTGGTGCTACACCCAGTGAAACGCATGACGGCCCCCGAAAGTCCGCCTCTCGGGGTGTGGGCAGGGGCGGGTCAGGGACCGTTCAGGGTCGACCCCGAGAGCTCAGTGCCCCGGCTCCGTCACGCTGTATCTAATCTCGCGACTCCGTCACGCTGTATCTAAGCTCGCGACTCCGTCACGCTGTATCTAATCTCGCGACTCCGTCACGAAGTCGATGAGCTCCTCGACGCTGGCCAGCAGGGTTGGCTCGAGGTCGGCGTACGACCGCACCGTCCCGAGGATCTGCTTCCACGCCCGCGCGATGTCGGCCTGGTCGTCGTGCGCCCACCCCAGGTGCGCGCAGATGCCGTGTTTCCACGACTGGCCGCGGGGGATGACCGGCCACCGCGACAGCCCGAGCCGCTCCGGGCGCACGCTCTGCCACACGTCGACGTACGGGTGTCCCAGCACGCGCACGTGCCGGGCATACGGTCCCCGCGCTGCCTGCTGCACGACTCGGTGCTCCTTGGTGCCCGGCAGCAGGTGGTCCACGAGGACCCCCATCCGCCGACCTGGGCCGGGCTGGAAGTCCGCGATCGCCGCGACCAGGTCGTCCACGCCCTCCAGCAGCTCCACGACGACTCCCTCGACCCGCAGGTCGGCACCCCACACCTTCTCGACCAGCTCGGCGTCGTGCCGGCCCTCGACGAAGATCCGCGAGCCGCTGGCCACCTTGGCCCGCGCGCCCTCGACGGTCCTCGACCCGGAGGCCGTGCGCGAGGCCGCGGCGCGTGCGTCGGCCAGCTGGGCACGGGCTGCGGCAGTCGGCGGGGTCAGGATGACCGGGGCGCCGTCGAGCAGGAAGCCCGGGCCCATCGGGAAACCCCTGGTGCGGCCGCGACGGTCCTCGAGGTGCACGACGCGCATCCCACCGGCCTTCTCGACGCGGACCACGGCACCGCACCAGCCGGTCTCGACGTCCTCGACGACCAGGCCGGTCTCGGCCTCCACCTCGCGGGAACGGCCCCGCGGGGGGACCTTCCAGTCACCGGACAGGACATCGGAGCCATAGCGGTCGGACACCGATGCAGGGTATGCCGCGGCGTGGCCTCGACAGCGCGGGCGCGCCGCCCGTGCGGGCAGGACCGGGGAACAACGTAGACTTGGCACTCGCTGAGCCTGAGTGCCAGCCTGTCCGTAGCCGGGCCAGATCGGTCGAAGGAGGTGCCTGATGAGCGAGGAACGTCGACTCGCAGTGCTGCGCGCGATCGTGCAGGACTACGTCCAGACCTCCGAGCCGGTGGGTTCCAAGGCCCTGCTCGACCGGCACCAGCTGGGGGTCTCGGCCGCGACCGTCCGCAACGACATGGCGGCGCTCGAGGAGGAGGGCCTGATCGCGGCTCCGCACACCAGCGCCGGGCGTGTGCCGACCGACGCCGGTTACCGCCTGTTCGTCGACCGGCTGAGCTCGGTCAAGCCGATGACGGCGGCCGAGCGGGCCGCCATCGCCCAGTTCCTCGAGGGCGCCGTCGACCTCGACGACGTGGTGGACCGGACCGTTCGCCTGCTCGCCTCACTGACCCGGCAGGTCGCCGTCATGCAGTACCCGTCGCTGACCCGTTCGACCGTGCGGCACATCGAGTTCGTCGCGATGGGCCCGACCCGCCTGATGGTCGTGCTCATCGTCAACACGGGGCGCGTCGAGCAACGCGTGATCGAGACCAGCCACGACCTCTCCAGCAAGGACGGCGAGGCGACCCTCGGGCTGGTCCGGGCCAAGGTCAACGCCCGCGCCATCGGGCAGCGGCTGGTGGACGCCGCCGCCTCCCTGGCCAGCCTCGCCGACGAGTTCGAGCCGGTCGACCGTGACCTCGTGCGTGCCGTCGTGCGGTCCCTCGACGACGCGCTGGTCGAGGAGCGTGAGGAGCGTGTCGTCCTCGCGGGCACAGCGAACCTCGCCCGCGTCGGCACCGACTTCCCGCTCAGCATCGGCCCGGTCCTGGAAGCCCTCGAACAGCACGTCGTGCTGCTCAAGCTGCTGGGCACGGCACGCGAGACCTCCGACACGGTCTCGGTGCGCATCGGGCACGAGAACCCGTTCGCCGGGCTCCAGTCGACCTCGGTCGTCTCGACCGAGTACGGCTCGGGCTCCGAGCTCGTCGCCGGTCTGGGCGTCCTCGGCCCCACCCGGATGGACTACCCCACGACGATGGCGTCGGTGCGGGCCGTGGCGACCTACGTCTCCCGAATCCTCGCGCAGTGACGCGCGTTCGACCTCGTACCACCGACCGTCACCCCGGTGACACCAAGGACATTCGTTGAACGACTACTACCAGGACCTGGGTGTGTCCCGGGACGCCAGCCCCGAGGACATCAAGCGCGCGTATCGCAAGAAGGCGCGGACGCTGCACCCGGACGTCAACCCGAGCCCTGAGGCCGAGGAGCAGTTCAAGAAGGTCTCGCAGGCCTATGACGTGCTCTCCGACGCGGACAAGCGGCGGTCCTACGACATGGGGTCCGACCCCTACGCCGGGGGCGCTGCCGGGTTCGGCCAGGGCTTCTCGTTCAGCGACATCATGGACGCGTTCTTCGGTGCCGGGGCAGGTCAGGCCCAGCGGGGTCCGAGGTCGCGTCAGCGGCGCGGCCAGGACGCCCTCATCCGGCTCGACATCGACCTCGGCGACGCCGTGTTCGGTGCCGAGAAGGAGCTCGCCATCGAGACGGCCGTGGTGTGCGCCACCTGTCACGGTGACGGCGCGCAGCCGGGCACCTCTCGCCGCACCTGTGACGTGTGCGGCGGTCGCGGCGAGATCCAGCAGGTGCAGCGCTCGTTCCTCGGCCAGGTGATGACGACCCGTCCCTGCGCCACCTGCCAGGGCTACGGCGAGGTACTCGTCAGCCCGTGCTTCGAGTGCTCGGGTGACGGCCGGGTCCGCACCCGACGCACCCTCAAGATCAAGGTTCCTGCCGGGGTGGACACGGGCACCCGCATCCAGCTCGCCGGCGAGGGTGAGGTCGGCCAGGGCGGCGGGCCCGCTGGAGACCTCTACGTGGAGGTGGCGGTGCGCCCGCACCAGACCTTCCAGCGGCGTGGCGACGACCTGCACTGCACCGTCGAGCTGCCCATGACGGCCGCAGCCCTCGGCACCACCGTCAAGCTCGACACCTTCGACGGCAGCAACGAGCTCGAGATCAAGGCAGGCACGCAGCCCGGCGACGCGATGACGCTGCGTGGCCTCGGGGTCACGCACCTGCGCGGCACCGGCCGCGGCGACCTCATCATCCACGCCAACGTGCAGACCCCGACACGCCTCGACGAGCAGCAGGAAGAGCTGCTCCGCCAGCTGGCCACGCTGCGCGGTGAGGAGCACCCGGCAGGGCGGCTGTCGCCGGCCCACCCCGGGCTCTTCGGCAAGCTCCGCGACGCGTTCAAGGCCAAGTAGCAAGGTCCTCCCGCCGTGACCCTGCCGCTGTTCCTCGTCGAACCAGCCGTCCTCGTCGGGGCCGCTGCGGGCAGCCACCTGGTGCTCGATGGTCCCGAGGGCCGGCACGCCGCGACGGTCCGCCGGATCGCGGCGGGGGAGCAGGTGATGCTCGCCGATGGCGGCGGCCTGCGGGTCACCTGCACGGTGCTGGGGGCCGGCAAGGCCGAGCTCGACCTCACCGTCGTCAAGGTATGCCGCGAGCCCGAGGTCGTGCCCCGGTTCGTCCTCGTGCAGGCCCTGGCCAAGGGCGACCGTGACGACCAGGCGATCGAGGCGGCGACCGAGTTCGGGGTCGACGAGGTGGTGCCCTGGCAGGCCTCACGAAGCATCGTCCAGTGGCGTGGTGACCGTGGCGACAAGGCCCGGCGCAAGTGGGAGTCGACCGTCGCCGCGGCGGCCAAGCAGTCCCGCCGCGCCCGCGTACCGGTCGTCGCAGAGCTGGTCTCGACCAAGACCCTCGCGGCGCGCATCGGCGGCGCCGCGGCGGCATACGTGCTGCACGAGGACGCGACCCGACCCCTGGCGGGGCAGGCGCTCCCGACCGACGGCGACGTCCTCGTCATCGTCGGCCCGGAGGGCGGCATCACCGCCGAGGAGGTCACGGCGTTCGAGGCTGCGGGTGCGCTGACCGTGCGCCTGGGCGACACGGTGCTGCGGTCCTCCAGCGCCGGGCCGGCTGCGCTCGCCGTGCTGAGCGCCGCCGGCCGCTGGCGCTGAGGCGGCCTAGCGGACCGAGAAGGACACGACCTTCTCTGCCACGATCTTGTCGCCGCCTTGCATGCTCGGCTCGAAGACCCGGATCGAGTAGTCGCCCGCCGTGAGCCTGCCGAGGTCGATGGAGTACGTGCCCTGCATGGGGCCTCCGATCGAGGCGGTGGTGTGGCCGGCCTTGACCTTGGTGCTGCCGCGCCTGAGCTCGTAGCTGACGTTGGCCTCGAACACGATGGCCAGGCCCTGGACGACGACCGGCTTGGCCACCGGGAGAACCTGGTCCCGAGACGGTGACGTGACCCAGATCGGGGCGACGTCCTCGTAGAGCCGGTCCGACGGCGGCCTGGTGAACGTCTGGTCGGTCGAGATCGAGCCGAACAGGGTGGTCGACCCGTCGGCAACCTCGAACCGCACGGGGGAGGTCTGCTGGATCGCGGCCTGCGCGGTCCACACGAGCTCCTGGACGGCGAGCCGCTTGTTCTCGTCACCGACGACGGCGTCCTTGGAGCCGCCGTTGGCCAGGTGGACGGTGATCAGCGTGTCGGTCACGGTCACGTCGCCGATGGTCTGTCCGGACCACGGCTGGAGGTAGCCGTCGGTGTTGCTGTAGGGCTGGGCGTTGATGGCCAGCACGAGTGCTGCCTTCGCCCGCTCCGCCGGGGTCGCGCCGGTGGGCAGCTCGCTGCGGATGAAGTCGCGGAACAGCCGGTAGGTGGGCTTGTCGTCCCCGATCGGCCCCAGGAAGTAGACGGGCAGCGACACGGCCTGTGTCGTGGCCGGGCCACTGGTCGACGGCGACGAGGAGGGTGACGTGGTCGGCGTCGTGCTCGCGGACCCGGTGGCGGACTGCGAGGGGCCCGAGGTCTGCGGAGGCGTGATCGTGGGCCCGTCGTCCTGGGCGGACCACCACACGCCACTGATGATCGCGGCCACGGCCGCGGCGGCCGCCAGGGGCATCACCCAGCGCCGGGCACCAGCACCACCGGTCGCGGTCACCGGCCCCGCCTCGTGGGCCTCGTGCAGGATCGTGTCCAGGCGGTGCGAGGGGTGCATCTGCTGGGCGTCCTGGGCCAGGGCCTGGCGCAGCCGCCGCTCGACCTGGTCGAACTCTCCCGGCTCGTAGTCGGGGTGCAGGAAGTCGATGCGGTCACTCATGACGCCGCCTCCATCCGGTCGCGCAGGGTGGCGAGTCCGCGGTGGGCATGGGCCTTGACCGAGCCCGCGGAGATGCCGAGCGCGTCGGCGATCTCGGCCTCGCTCAGGTCGAGGTAGTAGCGCATCGTCAGGACCTCTCTCTGGCGCTGGGGCAGTCGCCCCAGCGCGCTGATCATCGAACTGGTGCTCTCGGACTGGAGTGCGCGTTCCTCGGCGCTGGCCTCGGTGTGCCGTGCGTAGGCCGTGGGCTCACCCTGCTCCCGGGCGACGTACCGCTCCTCGACCCCGCGGTGTCGCAGGCCCGAGCGGGCGCCGTTGACGACGGACCGACGCAGGTAGGCCGCCGCGGCCTGGTGGTCGCGGATCGACTCCCAGCGTCGGTGCACGGCGATGAACGCGTCCTGGACGACCTCCTCGGCCGCGAGGTCGTCGCGCAGCAACAGCCAGGCCAACCGGACCAGCCCGGTCCAGTGGGCGGCATACAGCTCGGCGATCGCCTCGTCGGCCGCTGGCCGGACCTCGCCACGGCGGTCATGCTCTGCCACGCTCAACAGTCTCACGCCCTGATGACGCGCAGCCCCGTCAACCGGTTGACGCGCCGATAGGGTCGGATTCATGGGAACCCCGGCCCCGCGGCACACCGACCCCGACTGCCTGTTCTGCAAGCTCGTGGCGGGCGACATCCCCTCGACCGTGGTGTACGAGGACGAGGCGACCTTCGCGTTCCGCGACCTCGAACCCCAGGCTCCGACCCACGTCCTGGTGGTCCCGCGCCACCACGTGCCGAACGTCGCCGCTCTCGTGCACGAGGCGCCCGAGGACGCCGCGGCCCTGATCCGCGCCGTGGCTGCAGTCGCAGAGCAGGAGGGCATCGCCGACCGCGGCTACCGCTCGGTCTTCAACACGGGCGCCGAGGCCCACCAGACCGTGTTCCACGCGCACGTCCACGTGCTCGGCGGCCGGTCAATGACGTGGCCGCCCGGCTGAGCGGCACCGTAGACTGGTCGGACCATGCCAGATCCTGACCATCCGACTCATCCGACTCATCCGACAACACTGGGGGGCGCGCCCGAGGGTGCCCTTCCGATGCCCACCCACACCGTCGAGATCCCTGCCCAGGTGCAGATGGTGACGCTTCTCGGTCCGCGCGACGAGCTGCTACGCACCATGGAGCGGGCCTTCCCGCAGCTGCAGATCCACGTCCGGGGCAACGAGTTCCACCTGTCCGGACCGAGCGCCGAGGTCGCGCTCGCCGAGCGCACCATCGACGAGCTGCTCCTGGTCATCGACGGCGGTCAGCCGCTGAACCGCGACGCCGTCGAACGCTCGATCAGCATGCTGCGTGCCCAGACCACCGAGCGCCCCGCCGACGTGCTCACCATGAACATCGTGAGCAACCGCGGCCGTACCATCCGGCCCAAGACGCTCAACCAGAAGCACTACGTCGACGCGATCGACAAGCACACCATCGTCTTCGGCATCGGTCCGGCCGGCACCGGCAAGACCTACCTCGCGATGGCCAAGGCCGTCGCGGCGCTGCAGGCCAAGCAGGTCAACCGGATCATCCTGACCCGCCCGGCGGTCGAGGCGGGCGAGCGGCTCGGCTTCCTGCCCGGCACGCTCAACGACAAGATCGACCCCTACCTGCGGCCGCTCTACGACGCGCTGCACGACATGGTGGACCCCGAGTCGATCCCGCGGCTGATGGCTGCCGGCACCATCGAGGTCGCACCGCTGGCCTACATGCGCGGACGTTCGCTCAACGACGCGTTCATCATCCTCGACGAGGCACAGAACACCTCGCCCGAGCAGATGAAGATGTTCCTCACGCGGCTGGGGTTCGGGTCCAAGATGGTCGTGACCGGTGACGTCACCCAGATCGACCTCCCCGACGGCACCCGATCGGGGTTGCGCGTGGTCCGCGACATCCTCGGTGACGTCGAGGACATCCACTTCTCCCTGCTCACCGCCCAGGACGTCGTCCGGCACCGCCTCGTGGGTGCCATCGTCGACGCCTACGGCCGGTGGGACGAGCAGGGACAACGCGTCCAGGGTGAGCGCCTCCAAGGCCAACACGCCCAGGGCGAGCAGCACGGTCAGGGAGGGCGAGGGCGTGAGCGTCGACGTTCTCAATGAGACCGACTTCGAGCTCGACGAGCTCGAGCTGGTGGCGCTGAGCCGCTACGTCATGGGGGAGATGCGGGTCCATCCCGGCGCCGACCTGTGCCTGCGGCTGGTCGACGAGGCCGCGATGGAGGTGCTCCACGTGCAGTGGATGGACCTACCCGGCCCGACCGACGTCATGAGCTTCCCGATGGACGAGCTGCGGCCGGCCCGGGAGGGTGACGAGCCCGAGGAGGGCGTCCTCGGCGACATCGTCCTCTGCCCGTCGGTCGCGGCCAAGCAGGCTGCCGACGCGGGTCACGCGACCGAGGAGGAGCTCCTGCTGCTGACGACGCACGGGATCCTGCACCTGCTCGGGTACGACCACGCGGAACCCGAGGAGGAGCGCGAGATGTTCGAGCTCCAGCGGCAGCTGCTGCTCACCTTCCTCGCGGGCCGCGGGCGGCCCGCCACCTGATGGGGCGCTGATGACCGCACTCGTCTTCGCAGCCCTGCTCAGCATCGCCAGTGCCTTCCTCCTCTCGGCGGCAGAGGCGGCCCTGTGGCGGATGTCCCGGGTCCGCGCCCAGGAGCTGCTCGAGGAGAAGCGCACCGGCGCCGTGGCGCTGTCGCGCATCGTCGCCGACAGCGCGGCATACCTGTCCGTGACGGCGTTCCTGCGCATCGTGGCGGAGTCGACCACCGCCGTCCTGATCACGCTCGGAACCATCGACCTGGTCGACGGGTTCTGGCGGCGGCTGCTCATCGCCATCGGCATGATGGCCCTCGTGTCGTTCGTCGTGGTCGGCGTCTCGCCGCGCACGCTGGGGCGTCAGCACTCGGATTCCGTTGCCCTGCTTGCCTCCCCGCTCATCGTGGGTCTGCGCACGTTCCTCGGACCGGTGGCGAGGGTGCTGGTCGCCCTCGGCAACGCCGTGACACCGGGGCGCGGCTACCGCGACGGCCCGTTCCAGAGCGAGTCCGAGCTGCGCGACCTCGTCGACCTGGCGGGTGAGAGCTCGGTCATCGAGGCCGGTGAACGCGAGATGATCCACTCCGTCTTCGAGCTCGGTGACACGGTGGCGCGCGAGGTCATGGTGCCGCGCACCGACATGGTCACCATCGACGGCGAGAAGTCGCTGCGCTCGGCGATGTCGCTGTTCCTGAGGTCCGGGTTCTCGCGCATCCCCGTGGTGGGCGACGGCTCGGACGACGTCCTCGGGCTGCTCTACTTCAAGGACGTCGTCCGCCGGGTCAACGCCGACCACGAGTCGGGGTCGCTGCCGGTGACGGCGCAGATGCGGCCGATGCACTACGTTCCCGAGAGCAAGCCGGTCGACGACCTCCTGCGCGAGATGCAGCGCGACCAGAGCCACTTCGCGCTCGTCGTCGACGAGTACGGCGGCACGGCCGGCCTGGTGACGATCGAGGACATCATCGAGGAGATCGTGGGCGAGATCGCCGACGAGTACGACCGCGAGGCGCCCGGGGTCGAGGACCTCGGTGACGGCACCTTCCGCGTGCCCGCGACCATGGACATCGACGACCTCGCCGACCTGTTCGACGTGGACATCGAGGAGGACGAGGTCGACACCGTCGGAGGGCTCATCGGCAAGTCCATCGGACGGGTTCCGATCGTCGGCTCCCGCTGCGAGGTGGGCGGGCTCGCCCTCACGGCCGAGCGGATGGCCGGCCGGCGGCACCGCATCGCCAGCGTCATCGTCCAGCGCCTGGTCGTCGACGAGGATGCCGATGCCGACGGTGGGCGCGAGCGCACTACGGTGGAACCCGAGCGCGAGGGAGTGTCATGACTGCGAGTGGTTCCGGACCGACCGAGGGGTATGCCGGGTCCTCACCGTCCGGGGCGTCGGCTCCGGACGCGCCGTCGGGATACGTCGCCGGCTTCGCCTGCCTCGTCGGACGACCCAATGCCGGGAAGTCGACGCTGACCAACGCCCTGGTGGGGCACAAGGTGGCGATCACCTCGTCGAAGCCCCAGACCACCCGGCACACCATCCGCGGGATCGTCTCGACACCCGCCTCCCAGCTCGTGCTCGTCGACACCCCCGGGCTGCACAAGCCGCGCACCCTGCTGGGGGAGCGGCTCAACGACGTGGTGCGCGAGACCCTGCTCGAGGTCGACGTCATCGGGTTCTGCCTGCCGGCCGACCAGAAGATCGGGCCCGGTGACGGGTTCATCGCCCGTGAGCTCAAGGAGATCCAGCAGGACAGACGGCGCCCGGTGGTCGCCATCGCGACCAAGATCGACATCGTCGACCGACAGCGGCTGGCCGAGCACCTCATCGCGATCGACCAGCTGGGGGACTGGGCCGCGATCGTGCCCTGCTCCGCCGTCGACGGCCGCCAGGTCAAGGACGTGGCGCAGGTGCTGTCGACCTACCTGCCGCCCTCGCCCGGACCGCTGTACCCCGAGGGACAGCTGACCGACGAACCGGACGTCATCATGATCGCCGAGCTGGTCCGCGAGGCGGCGCTCGAGGGCGTTCGCGACGAGCTGCCCCACTCCTTGGCCGTGGTCGTCGAGGAGATGCTGCAGCGACCGGATCGCCCGGTCGACAAGCCGATGCTCGACATCCGTGTCAACGTCTTCGTCGAGCGGTCGTCCCAGAAGGCCATCATCATCGGCCGCGGTGGCTCCCGGCTGCGTGAGGTCGGCACCAACGCCCGCGTGGGCATCGAGAAGCTGCTGGGCCAGAGGGTCTACCTCGACCTGCACGTCAAGATCGCCAAGGACTGGCAGCGCGACCCCAAGCAGCTCCAGCGCCTCGGGTTCTAGGCATCCCTCGGTCCTGACGCTCAGGCGCCCTGTGTGGTGAGGGTCACGGCATACCTGAATGTGGTTGCAGCGCAATGGATCTGGCCATGCCGACCCCGTCTCACGCCGTGGAAGATTTGAGTTCCCTGTGAGTTCTCGGCAGGGTGGGCGGCTGCGCGACACGGTTTTCATACGCAACTAACCCAGAACAGCGAAGGAGCGGCGCCCTCCCCAAAGAGGGCGCCTACGCCACGTGGACACGACACTGACCAAGACTGGCCCCGCAGCCCCGGCGGAAGCCGCCGGCGAGCACGAGGCCCTCGAGCACCTGCCCGACAACCAGCACCCCGCCCTCGACCCCGTCGTGGTGGAGCACCAGGCCAACGAGCCACAGAAGGTCGACACCATCGTCTTCGGTGTCACGGCCGCCATCGCGGTCGCGTTCGTCCTCTGGGGCTTCCTCAGCACCGACACCCTCAGCTCGGCGTCGGGTGCCGGCCTCGGCTGGGTCGTGCACAACATGGGCTGGCTCTTCTCGCTCGTGGCGTCCGGCTTCGTGCTCTTCGTCATCTGGATCGCGGCCAGCAAGTACGGGCGCATCACGCTCGGCCGGGACGACGAGGAGCCGGAGTTCAAGACCGTCTCCTGGATCGCGATGATGTTCTCCGCCGGCATGGGGATCGGCCTGATGTTCTACGGCGTCTCCGAGCCGCTCTCGCACTTCGTGACCCCGCCGCCCGGCACCGGTGCGGCCGGGAACCCCGAGGCCGTGCAGAACGCCATGGCGACCACGCTGTTCCACTGGACCCTGCACCCGTGGGCCATCTACGCGGTCGTCGGACTGGCCATCGCCTACGGCGTGTTCCGCAAGGGCCGTTCGCTGCTCATCAGCTCGGCCTTCGCGCCGCTGCTGGGGGAGAAGCACACCAACGGTCCCGCCGGTCGCGTCATCGACATGCTCGCGATCTTCGCGACGCTCTTCGGCTCCGCCGCCTCGCTCGGCCTGGGCGCGCTCCAGATCGGGTCGGGCTTCGAGATCGTCGCGGGGATCGGCAAGGCGGGCAACATGCTGCTCGTCGCCATCATCGCGGTGCTCACCCTGTGCTTCATCCTGTCGGCCGTCTCCGGTGTCGCCAAGGGCATCCAGTGGCTGTCCAACATCAACATGGTGCTGGCCCTCGGGCTCGCGGTCTTCGTGTTCGTCGTCGGCCCGACCGTCTTCATCCTCAACCTCGTGCCGACGGCCGTGGGCTCCTACTTCCAGGACCTCGCGATGATGTCCGCGCGCACCGACGCCGCTGGCGGTTCCGCCATGAAGGAGTGGCTGTCGGGCTGGACGATCTTCTACTGGGCCTGGTGGGTCAGCTGGACCCCGTTCGTCGGCATGTTCATCGCGCGGATCTCGCGTGGTCGCACCATCCGCCAGTTCGTGACCGGTGTGCTGCTGGTGCCGAGCCTGGTGTCCCTGGTGTGGTTCGCCATCTTCGGTGGCGCGGGCATCGACATGCAGCGTGGTGGCACCGACCTGGCCGGCGCCGGGTCCGCCGAGGGGACGCTCTTCGCGATGCTCTCGCACATGCCCCTGTCCACGATCACCTCGATCGTCGTCATGGCACTCGTCGCGATCTTCTTCGTCTCCGGCGCGGATGCGGCGTCCATCGTCATGGGCACGCTGTCCGAGCGGGGCACCCTCTCGCCGAGCCGCAAGACGGTCATCTTCTGGGGCGCCGCCACMGGTGCGGTCGCCGCGGTCATGCTCCTCGTCGGCGGTGAGGACGCGTTGTCCGGGCTGCAGAACATCACCATCGTGGCGGCGCTGCCGTTCCTCGTCGTGATGATCGGGCTGGCCATCGCGCTCGTCAAGGACCTCAGCAGCGACCCGCTCATCGTCCGCGGTGCGTACGCCGTGGCCGCGGTCGAGCAAGCTGTCGTGGCGGGCGTGACCGAGCACGGCGACGACTTCACCCTCACGTTCGAGCAGTCCGCCCCGGGTGAAGGGGTCGGCGACCTGGTTGACGTGGGGTCGACTTCCGACAACGAGCACACAGGTTCTGCCACATCGTGAGCCGCTGAACCGCTGCACGACCGAGCCGACCTATCCTTGGTCCCATGAGAATTGGTGTCTTCGGGGCCACTGGGCAGGTCGGCTCGGTCATGCGTGCACTCCTCGCCGAGCGGGGGTTCCCGGTCGACGAGATCCGCTACTTCGCCTCTGCGCGGTCGGCGGGCACGACGCTTCCGTGGGCCGGGGGCGAGGTCACCGTCGAGGACTCGGCGACCGCTGACTTCTCGGGGATCGACATCGCGCTGTTCTCCAACGGTGGTGCGGCCTCCAGGGACCTGGCCCCCAAGGTCGCCGCCGCTGGCGCGATCGTCGTCGACAACTCCTCCGCCTGGCGCAAGGACCCCGACGTCCCGCTCGTGGTGAGCGAGGTCAACGCCGACGACCTCGACACCATCCCCAAGGGCATCGTCGCGAACCCCAACTGCACGACGATGGCCGCCATGCCGGTGCTCAAGCCGCTGCACGACGAGGCCGGCCTGGTCCGCCTCACCGTGGCGTCCTACCAAGCCGTGTCCGGCTCCGGTGGCAAGGGCGTCCAGGAGCTCGACGGCCAGCTGCGCGGTGGGTATGCCGCGGGCGCACCTGCCGACCTCGCCCTCGACGGGCGCGCGGTGGAGGTCCCTGCGCCGAACGTCTACGCCGTGCCCGTGGGCTTCAACGTGATCCCGCTCGCGGGGTCGATCGTGGACGACGGATCGCTGGAGACCGACGAGGAGCAGAAGCTCCGCACCGAGTCCCGCAAGATCCTGCACATCCCGGACCTGCTGGTCTCGGGCACCTGTGTCCGGGTGCCCGTCTTCACGGGGCACTCGCTGGCCATCCATGCCGAGTTCGCCGACGACATCACGCCCGAGCGCGCCCTCGAGCTGCTGGCCAAGGCTCCAGGCGTCGTCGTCACCGACGTGCCGAACCCGCTCGAGGCGGCCGGACGCGACGAGGTCTACGTCGGGCGCGTGCGCGTCGACCAGGCGGCCCCGGCGGGCAAGGGGCTGGTGCTGTTCGTGGTCGGCGACAACCTCCGCAAGGGCGCGGCGCTCAACGCGGTGCAGATCGCCGAGGAGCTGCTCAAGCGCCGTTAGCGCTCAGCGCTCAGCGCTCAGGCCTCGGGCCTCAGGGCTCGGCGCGCGCCCGTTGGCCGCGCTCGTGGCAGCCATGACAAATGGCACCCCTGCCCTACGCGATGTGGCGTCCCTCGGCCTGATCATTGTGGGGGTGCCTCCTGGGTGTGGAACGGGTGTTCCGTGGATCTGCGGGACGGGCGCACGCGAGGTGCGCCGCCGTCGGACACGAGGAGCATGCTGTGGAACGACGAATCTGGCGGATCGTGGTGGCGGCGGTCACCGCCGGGGTGGCCGCTGTGGGAGTGCAGGCCGTACCTGCCCTCGCAGCCCCGGGGGGGACCGGTCACACGGTCACCCAGACCGAGCACCAGCACGGGACCTGGACCGAGACGGACGACAACGACTTCTGCACCGGCGAGCTGATCTCGCCCACCATCACGGGCAACTCGGTCGAGCACGTGACCTACTTCCCGGCAGGTGACGAGGTCTGGGGGACCTTCACCACGGAGGGTGTCGGCTCCTTCGTGCAGCCCTCCACCGGACTCACGTTCAGCGGGCGCGTGACGGTCTGGGGGAACTTCAACGTCAACGAGAAGAACAGCAACAACACGTTCACGGCGACCTTCACCTTGTCAGCAGTGGACGGCTCGGGGGTCACGCACCTCGAGGTGGGTCACGAGGTGGCACACATCGGGTTCAACGCGGTGGACCCGATCAACCCGATCGTGACGTTCGACAAGCTGAGCGTCACCTGCTCCTGACCACCCGGCTCGAGAGTGCACGACACGCTGACTGCGAGCGTCCGTCGCCAGCGTGTCGTGCACTCTCGACCACCCGGTCACCTGGTCACCCGACCACCCGACCACCCGGTCACCCGACCACCCGACCACCCGGTCACCCGGTCACCGGCGCGCCGAGCGCGCTCAGCGGACGGCGCGCCAGACCGACCCGGACTCGCTCGCGCCCGGTGACCACGGCGCGATCCACGGCCCGGTGCCCTCGCTCTGGTCCAGGACTCCCTCCTCGAGCCACGTGTAGTCGCCGGCCAGCACGCCCTGGGCCAGCCGCGTGTCGGCGTCGTCGGAGTTGGACCACAGGTCGGTGAACAAGGTCTCGACGCGGTGCCGGCTCTGCTGGCAGAACACGTCTGCCAGCTGGTAGGCCGAGCGCCCTCGGGCCTCGTCGTCCGTGCGCAGCATCTCTGCGCGGCTGCAGGCTGCCGCGATGGCGAACAGCTCGGCACCGATGTCCACGACCCGGCCCAGGAACACCTGCCGATACTCCAGCTTCGCCTGCCACCGCGACATCCCGTAGAACGTCTGCCGGGCCAGCTTGCGACTGGACCGCTCCACGAACCGCAGGTGGGCCGCCAACGGTCCGAACTCGGCGTACGAGGTCGGGGCCGAACCCTTGCCGATGACCAGCTGCGGCAGCCACTTCGCGTAGAACCCGCTCGCGCCCGCGGCGGCGCGGGCCTTGTCCTCGAGCGAGGCGTCCTTCTCGGCCAGGGCGCCGGCGGCCTTGAGGTGGGCATCGACGGCCTCACGGGCGATGATCAGGTGCATGATCTCGGTCGAGCCCTCGAAGATCCGGTTGATCCGCAGGTCACGCATCATCTGCTCGGCCGGCACCGCGCGTTCGCCCCGGGCTCGCAGCGACTCGGCGGTCTCGTAGCCGCGCCCGCCGCGCACCTGCACCAGCTCGTCGGCGATCTGCCACGCCATCTCGCTCGACCACAGCTTGGCCAGCGCCGCCTCGATGCGGATGTCCTTGCTCCCGGCGTCGGCGAGCTGCGCCGACAGCTCCAGGACCGACTCGAGGCCGTAGGTGGTCGCGGCGATGAAGGCGATCTTCTCGGCGACAGCACCGTGCTCGCCGACCGGCCGCCCCCACTGCACCCGCTCGRCCGACCACTCGCGCGAGATCTTCAGCGCCCACTTGCCTGCTGCTGCGCACATCGCCGGGATCGAGAGGCGCCCGGCGTTGAGGGTCGTGAGCGCGATCTTGAGACCGTCCCCCTCCTTGCCGAGCCGGTTCTCCGCGGGCACGCGTACCTGGTGGAAGCGGGTCAGGCCGTTCTCGATGCCCTTGAGCCCCATGAAGGAGTTGCGCCGCTCGACGGTGATGCCCTCGGCAGTGCCCTCGACGACGAAGGCGGTGATGCCGCCCTTCTGACCGTCGTGCGCAGGCACCCGCGCCATGACGACGAGCAGCTCTGCCACCACCCCGTTGGTGGTCCACAGCTTCACCCCGTCGAGGAGGTATGCCGTGCCGTCGTCCGTGAGGGTCGCGGTGCTGCCCATGCGGGCCGGGTCTGAGCCGACGTCCGGCTCGGTCAGCAGGAACGCCGAGATGGCGCCTGCGGCGCACCGGGGCAGGAACGCCTGCTTCTGCTCGGCCGTGCCGACGAGCTTGACCGGCTCGGGGACGCCGATGGACTGGTGGGCGGACAGCAGCGCACCCAGGCTGGGGTGCGCCGACCCGATCAGCATCAGCGCCTTGCCGTACGACGACATCGTCAGGCCGAGGCCGCCGTACTCGCGAGGGATCTTCATGCCGAAGGCACCGATGTCGGCGAGGCTGGCCAGCACCTCGTCAGGGATCTTCGCCTCGCGCTCGATCCGGGCCCCGTCGATCTGGGCGCAGACCTCGCGCAACCTGGTCAGGAACTCCTCGCCGCGGGCCTCGTCCTCGGGGGTGGCACGCGGGTGCGGGTGGACCAGGTCGAGGTCGAAGTGGCCGAGGTAGAGGCCCTTGGCGAAGCTCGGGCGCTCCCAGTCGGACTCCCTGGCGGCCTCGGCGACAGCGCGCGACTCGCGCTCGCTCGCGTGCACCGTGGGCTCGGCACCACGCGGGGGAGTCGCGCCGTCCGGTGAGGTCGCGGCTGTCGGGGGACGGTCCTGCTCGACGTCACTGCTCATGTGATCGCCTCCTGCCTTCACGCTACTCCCGGGTAGGCCGTGCGACCACCGGGCTCAGAGGTCGGTCATCCACTGCCGCCACGTCTGCGTCACCTGCATGCCGACGTGCTCGTAGAGGCCGAGCGCTCCCGTCCTCGAGTCGGTGGACAGCTCGCTGACGGTCGCTCCGTGCTCCCGGGCGCGCGCGAAGGCGTCGACGAGGAGGGCGCGTGCCAGACCGAGGCCGCGCTGGTCGCGACGCACGGCGATCGCGTCGACGTAGCCCGTGGCGCCGGCGAGGATCGTGTAGCAGACGCCGACCTCGGCGCCGCCGGGGTCGACGGCGAACCGGATCTGCCACGGCTCGAAGCCTGGCCGCAGCGGACCCCGTGGCGCCCAGTCGTCGTAGCTCGACGGGTCGCGGCCCGGCCACTCGTTGAACGCGTCCTCGATCAGCTGGAACGCCACCCGCCCGTCGGCAGCCCCAGCGAACTCGCGCAGGGTGTAGCCGTCCGGCAGCGGCTGCGGCTCGATCGTCGTGCCGGCGGGCAGCTGCAGCACCCACGAGGTCCAGCCCACTCGGTAGCCGCGGGCGTGGAAGAACGCCTCGGGTGAGCTGTCGCCGGGGACGGTCTGGCCCACCAGCTCCGACCCCCTGGCTCTCGCGCGGTCCTCGAGCCAGGTGGCTAGCCACGTGCCGATCCCGCGACCGCGGTAGTCGGGGTGGACGGAAGCGTCGGCCCTGCGGCCCTTGAAGACCTCGCCCGCAGCCGCCAGCCGGTCTCCGTCCCACACCCCGATGCTCTCGGTGGTGAGGTCGAAGCTGCCCCGCAGCCAGTCGCCCTCGATGTCCTCCAGGTCGATGGCGGGGGAGCCCGCGTCGACGGTCTCGGCAGCTGCGATGAGGTCGGTGACGGCCTGCGCGTCGCTGGGGACGTGGGGGCGGGCCACCAGCCCGTCGGGGAGTTCCATGTGGGACATGCTGACGGCGGAGAGCGGTCCACGCATCCGATTTCTGGCCCTGCCGTGACTCTGCAGATCGAACTTGACTGTTCTGGCCAACTGATATGCAATATATTGCATGCCGATCCCCACGCTCGCACCAGCAGTGGCCCGTGCGCTCCTGCGCGACGACGTCTACCTCCGGGTGCGCGACGCGATCGTCGACGGCACCCTGGCGCCCGGCGAGCAGCTGCGCGACCAGGAGCTCGCCGCCTGGCTCGGGGTGAGCCGCACGCCTGTCCGCGAGGCGCTGCTCCGCCTGCAGCAGGCGGGCCTCGTCGAGTCGCGGCCGGGGCGCTCGACGACGGTCGCCTCGCTCGACACCCGCGCCGCGCGCGACGCCCAGGCTGTCGTGGCGGCGATGCACGAGCTCGCGGTGCGCGAGGCGGTGGGGCTGCTGACCGCTGACGACCTCGCTCGCATGCGCGACGCCAACGACCGCTTCGAGACCGCCCTGAAGGCAGGCGACCCCGACGCCGCCCTCGAGGCGGACGACGAGCTGCACGGCATACCCGTCGCTGCTGCGGGCAACGCCGCGCTCGCCGCAGTGCTCGACCAGTTCACGCCGGTCCTGCGGCGGGTCGAGCGGCTGCGCTTCGCGTCGCTGGCCGGCCGCGGTTCGGTCGCGCTGCACGCTCGACTCATCGACCTGTGCGAGGCGGGGGAGCGAGAGGCCGCTGCCGAGGTGTCCCACGCCACCTGGCAGACCCTCGCACCCCTGCTCGACACCTGACCGCCCCATCCCAGCCAACCCACTCAGCCCAGGAGACGCGATGTCGATCCACGACTTCGAGCGCTACCCGCTCACGTTCGGTCCGAGCCCGATCCACCCGCTGAAGCGGCTGTCGGCCCACCTGGGTGGCGCCCAGGTGTGGGCGAAACGTGAGGACTGCAACAGCGGCTTGGCGTTCGGGGGCAACAAGACCCGCAAGCTGGAGTACATCGTCCCCGACGCGCTGGCCCAGGGTGCCGACACCCTCGTGTCCATCGGCGGGTACCAGTCGAACCACACCCGTCAGGTCGCCGCCGTCGCCGCACACCTCGGGCTCAAGTGCCGTCTGGTCCAGGAGAAGTGGGTCGACTGGGACGACCCGGTCAACGACAAGGTCGGCAACATCCTGCTCTCACGGATCATGGGTGCCGATGCCCGGCTCGACCCGCACGGCTTCGACATCGGCATCCGATCCTCGTGGGAGGACGCGCTGCGCGAGGTCGAGGAGGCGGGTGGCAAGCCCTACGGCATTCCCGCTGGCGCCTCCGAGCACCCGTTGGGTGGGCTGGGCTTCGCCAACTGGGCCTACGAGGTCGCCGAGCAGGAGCGCGCGCTGGGCGTCTTCTTCGACACGATCGTCGTCTGCACGGTCACCGGCTCGACGCACGCGGGCATGATCGCCGGCTTCGCGGCCCTCGAGGACGCAGGTGGTCGCCCACGTCGGGTGCTCGGCATCGACGCGTCCGCCACGATCGACAAGACGCGCGACCAGGTGCGTCGCATCGCCCAGCACACGGCCGACCTCATCGGGCTCGGGCGCCCGCTGCGCGACGACGAGGTGACGGTCCTCGAGGGCTGGGCCGGTGACCTCTACGGCATCCCGGTCGAGTCCACGGTCGAGGCGATCAGGCTCAGCGGCCGGCTCGAGGGCATGATCATCGACCCGGTCTACGAGGGAAAGTCGATGGCCGGGTTGGTCGACCTGGTGACCTCGGGTGAGATCGCCGCCGACTCGACCGTCCTCTACGCCCACCTGGGCGGCCAGCCCGCCCTCAACGCCTACTCCGGCATCTTCGACGGTTCGATGTAAACGCGCCGGCGGTCACCGGCGCGTTGACATCGAACCGGGTCAGGGTCGGCGTCCGGATGGTGGGCGCGGCGGCTCGGACGATGGACGGATGCCGGGCGCGCGGCATACCCTCGACTCGTGCGTTCTCTGCGCCTCCTCCTTCGCCGCCGCGGCGGGGCCTGACCGATCAGCCGCCCCTCGTCGCGGAGTAGCGTTGCCCCGGCTGGCTTCAGCAGCAACGAATCGTTAGGCGAGAGAACATGATTCACCCGCAACAGCCGTCGGGTATGCCGGTCGCGAAGTATGTGCCGTTCAAGGACCAGATCCCGTTCGAGCTCCCCGACCGCACCTGGCCGACGCGCGTCATCGAGCACGCCCCTCGCTGGTGCGCGGTCGACCTTCGCGACGGCAACCAGGCACTCATCGACCCGATGAGCCCGGACCGCAAGAAGCGGATGTTCGAGCTGCTCGTGCGGATGGGCTACAAGGAGATCGAGGTCGGCTTCCCGTCGGCGAGCCAGACCGACTTCGACTTCGTCCGGATGCTCATCGAGGACGACATGATCCCCGACGACGTGACGATCCAGGTGCTGACGCAGTGCCGTGACCACCTCGTCGAGCGCACCTTCGACTCCATCCGCGGGGCCAAGCAGGCCATCGTGCACTTCTACAACTCGACCTCGATCCTCCAGCGTCGGGTGGTCTTCGGGCTCGACC
This sequence comes from Pedococcus sp. P2_E5, assembly GCF_056403895.1. Classification (NCBI taxonomy): domain Bacteria; kingdom Bacillati; phylum Actinomycetota; class Actinomycetes; order Micrococcales; family Intrasporangiaceae; genus Pedococcus; species Pedococcus sp. P2_E5. The sequence continues at coordinate 65,505 of NZ_JBFUEP010000009.1, read as the reverse complement.
AGGACGGCATCGTCGACATCGCGCTCCAGGCCGCGCGGCTGTGCCGCAAGCTCGAGGAGACCATCCCCGACACGACCGTCTACTACGAGTACAGCCCGGAGTCCTACACCGGCACCGAGCTCGAGTTCGCGGTGCGGATCTGCAACGAGGTGGCCGACGTCATCGACCCCACCCCGGACCACAAGATGATCATCAACCTGCCTGCCACGGTCGAGATGGCCACGCCCAACGTGTACGCCGACTCGATCGAGTGGATGATTCGCCACCTCGAGCGGCGCGAGTCGATCGTCGTGAGCCTGCACCCGCACAACGACCGGGGGACCGGTGTCGCGGCGGCCGAGCTGGGCTACCTCGCCGGCGCCGACCGCATCGAGGGCTGCCTGTTCGGCAACGGGGAGCGCACCGGCAACGTCGACCTCGTCACCCTCGGCATGAACCTCTTCAGCCAGGGCATCGACCCGCAGATCGACTTCTCCAACCTCGACGACATCCGTCGCACGGTCGAGCACTGCAACCAGCTGCCCGTCGGCGAACGCCATCCCTGGGGTGGCGACCTGGTCTTCACGGCGTTCTCCGGGTCGCACCAGGATGCGATCAAGAAGGGCTTCGAGGACATGGACCGCCAGGTCAAGGCGTCCGGCAAGTCCATCAACGAGCTCGTCTGGGGAGTGCCCTACCTGCCGATCGACCCCCACGACGTGGGCCGCTCCTACGAGGCCGTGGTCCGCGTCAACAGCCAGTCGGGCAAGGGCGGGGTCGCCTACCTGCTCAAGAAGGAGCACCAGCTGGACCTGCCGCGGCGCCTCCAGATCGAGTTCAGCGGCGTCGTGCAGGCCAAGACCGACAGCGAGGGCGGCGAGGTCAGCGCGGCACAGCTGTGGGAGATCTTCCAGGACGAGTACCTCCCCGCCGTCGACGGCGCGGTCAACACGTGGGGCCGGTTCACGCCGGTCAGCCACTCGCTCATCAGCGAGCAGGGCGGCGTCGACAAGATCAGCGCCACCATGCTCGACCGCGGCACCGAGGTGGTCGTCGAGGGCACCGGCAACGGACCGATCGCGGCGTTCATCGACGCGCTGTCGACCCTCGGGGTCGACGTGCGCGTGCTCGACTACGCCGAGCACGCCCTGTCCGCAGGTGGCGACGCGAAGGCCGCTGCCTACGTCGAGTGTGCCGTCGGCGACCGCGTCCTCTGGGGCGTGGGCCTGCACTCCTCGATCGTCAAGGCGTCCCTCACGGCGGTGCTGTCCGCTGTCAACCGAGCCGAGCGGATGGCTCCGGTCGAGTGAGCCGAGGTATGCCGCGTGGCCGGCCCACGCGGCATACCTCGCGCGCGTCCGTCAGCGGACGCCGCGCGGGCGGAACTGGATCGAGATGCGCGGCCCGACCGGCTTGCTGGTCTTGGGGATGGCGTGGTCCCACGTGCGCTGGCACGAGCCGCCCATGACCACCAGGTCGCCGTGGCCGAGAGAGAAGCCGCGCGACTCGCCGCCGCCCCGCGGCCGCAGGGCCAGGGTGCGTGCCGAGCCGATCGAGAGGATCGCGACCATCGTGTCGAGGTCCTTGGCGCGGCCGATGCGGTCGCCGTGCCACGCGACGGAGTCCCGGCCGTCGCGGTAGAGGCACATCCCGGCGGTCACGAACGGCTCACCCAGCTCCGCGGCATACCACTGCGACAGGGCGTCACGCGCCTGGGTGAGGACCGGGTGGGGGAGGGCGTCGTCCTCGTCGTAGAACTTCAGCAGGCGCGGGACGTCGACCATGCGCTCGTACATCTCGCGGCGCTCGGCGTGCCACGGCACCTCGTGGTGCAGCGACTCGAAGAGCGTGTCGGCCCCGGCGAGCCAGCCCGGGCGGTAGTCGACCCACGCGCCGCGGCCCAGGTCGGTGCGGCGCAGCCCCGGCGGGAGGGGGTGCAGGGCGATCTCGTCGGCGGTGTCGAGCAGGGACCCCTGGAATGCCGTGGCCATGGCACCACCATAACCCACCTTCGAACACCTGTTCTAGTCCTTGGGGCGGCTCCGTGCCGCTACGGTCTTCCCATGACCGAGCAGCCTCCTGAGGGCGAGCAGCTGGCACGTGGGCTGGCGTGTGGGATCTGGGCGGGCCTCGTGGCGGTGGTGGTGATCCTCGTGATCGTCGCCCTGGCGTTCTTCGGGCTGGGTCTGCGCGGCTGACCTGATGGAGACGACCTGGCCCGAGAAGGCACTGCTGGAGGTCCGAGTCCTCCCGTGGCGGCCGCGCGCGCGAGTCATGAAACCCAAGACCCTGCGCGAGGCCGCCGATCCCTCTGTCATCGGCCTCGACGACCTGAGCGGAGTGGTCGTCGGCCTGGCGCTCTGGCTGGTCGTCATCATCGCGGCGCCGGTCGTGGTCCTCCTCCTCGCTGCCGGGCTGTTCTCCGTCGAGCTCCCCGTCGTGGTCGTGCTGGCGGTTCCGCTCCCGCTGGCGCGCTTCGCGGGGCTGCTTCCGTGGACGGTGGTGATCCTCGACGCGGTCACCGGCGGCGAACGTCGCGAGACGTACCGCAACCTCGTGCACGCGCTCCGGCGGATCCGTGAGGTCAACGCCGACCGTCGCGTGGCGGTGCGCTGGGCCTGGACGTAGGCAACCCACCGTCGGCACGGCATACCCGCTTCGGGCCGACGACTTGCGACAATGGGGGCATGCCGCTCTACCGCGACGAAGGGATCGTCCTGCGCACCCAGAAGCTGGGTGAGGCCGACCGCATCGTCACCCTGCTCACCCGCACCCTGGGCAAGGTCCGCGTCGTCGGCAAGGGCGTCCGTCGCACCAAGAGCCGCTTCGGGGCGCGGCTCGAACCGGCGATGATGGTCGACGTCCAGTGCTACGAGGGCCGCAACCTCGACACGGTGACCCAGGCCGAGACGCTGGCCTCCTGGGGTGACGTGCTMGCCCGCGACTACACGACCTACACCGCGGCCGCCGCGATGCTCGAGACCGCGGACCGGCTCACCGAGGAGCGCGAGCCCAACCTCCAGCAGTACCTCCTGCTCCAGGGCGCGCTGCGGTCGATGGCCGAGGGGCTGCACGATCCCGGCCTGGTCCTCGACGCCTACCTGCTGCGCGCGCTCGCCGTGGCCGGCTGGGCGCCGAGCTTCCACGACTGCGCGCGCTGCGGTGCCGAAGGGCCGCACCGCGCGTTCAACCTCGCCTCGGGCGGCACCGTCTGTCCGGTATGCCGTCCCGTCGGGTCTGCTGCGCCGGCGCCGGAGACGCTGGCCCTGCTGGCCGCCCTCCTCGCAGGCGACTGGGTCATCGCCGACGCGTCGCAGGGGCGACACCGACGCGAGGGCAGCACCCTGGCCAGCGCCTTCCTCCAGTGGCACCTCGAGAAGGGTGTGCGATCGTTGCGCCTCGTGGACCGACGTGACCCCGACCAGCCCCGGCTCGACTCCCGCGTGACGTGGTCGCCGGCCCCGCTCAGCGTGATGGACAAGGTCGAGGCGGCGCATGCCGCCGCCCAGGTGGCCAAGGCGTGAGCACGGCATACCCCAGGCCGTTTGCCCACCCGAGCGGCGCCCAGCCGCCTTCGCTGCCCGTCGAGCTCGTGCCCAGGCACGTCGCGATCGTCATGGACGGCAACGGTCGCTGGGCCAACCAGCGAGGACTGCCCCGCACCAAGGGGCACGAGGCCGGTGAGGCGGCCCTGCTCGACGTGACGGCCGGTGCGATCGAGGCGGGTGTCACCCACCTGTCGGCCTATGCCTTCTCCACCGAGAACTGGAAGCGCAGCCCCGACGAGGTGCGCTTCCTCATGGGGTTCAACCGCGACGTGATCCGGCGTCGTCGCGACCAGCTGCACGAGTGGGGCGTCCGGATGCGCTGGGTGGGCCGGCGGCCGCGCCTGTGGGGCTCGGTCATCAAGGAGCTCGAGGTCGCCCAGGAGCTGACCAAGGACAACACCGGGCTGACCCTCTACTTCTGCGTCAACTACGGCGGACGAGCAGAGATCGCCGACGCCGTGCAGCGGATCGCCGAGCAGGTGCAGCGCGGCAAGTTGAAGCCGGGATCGATCGACGAGTTGACGATCGCGCGTCACATGCCCGAGCCCGACATGCCGGACGTCGACCTGTTCGTGCGCAGCTCGGGGGAGCAGCGGACGAGCAACTTCCTGCTGTGGCAGAGCGCCTATGCCGAGATGGTCTTCCAGGACACGCTGTGGCCGGACTACGACCGGCGCCACCTGTGGGCGGCCATCCAGACCTACGCCGAGCGTGACCGTCGCTACGGCGGGGCGGTCGACCTGCCCACCAGCTGAGGACGGCCCTTGCTCCTGCCGGCTGCCCCAAGCTCTGCTAGCAGATCTTGCCTCTCTCAGCAGAGGTCGCAACCTGCGCTGAGCGAGCCAGACCCTGCTAGCAGAGGTCAGGGCGAGGTGCAGGTGGCGCAGGTGCCGAAGATCTCGAGCGTGTGGCGCACCTCGGTGAACCCGTGCTCAGCACTGACCCTGGCCGCCCACGCCTCGACGGCAGCACCCTCGACCTCCACGGTCCGGCCGCACTCGCGGCACACCAGGTGGTGGTGGTGGCCGGTCGAGCAGGCGCGGTAGACGGCTTCGCCCTCGTCGGTTCGGAGCATGTCGATCTCGCCCTCGGCGGCCATCGCCTGCAGGTTGCGGTAGACGGTGGCGAGCCCGACCTTGTCGCCGCCCTCGCGCAGCAGGGCGTGCAGCTCCTGCGCGGAGCGGAACTCGCCGGTCTCGGCCAGGACGGCGGAGACGGCGGCCCGCTGGCGGGTGGGGCGACGGGTGCCCTCGGTGGTGGGCCGTTCCTGGACTCCGGTCATTGCGGTGCCGCCTCCTTCGCTGCCTCATGACTGCCGTCGTGCGGACTGCCGTCGTGGTGGTGGTGGCTGCTCGCCTCGTGCCTGGCCGGGTCGTGCTCGTCGTAGTGGCCCTCATGAGGGGCGTGCCGGTGCCCGTCGTGCACGTAGTCGACGTGGTCGCCGTGGGCGACGGCGGGGTGGCCGCACTCGGGACCGTGCTCGTGGTCGTGTCGCTCGGCCCGGCGGTGCTGGTGGGCGCGCGCCCTGGCGATCGCCGCTGTGCCGGTTGCGGCCACCACGAAGAACCCGATGGCCAGCAGCACGATCGTTCCGCCGGAAGGGGTTTCGGCATAGAACGACAGGATCACCCCGCCCACGCTGGACACGACGCCCACCAGCACGGCCCACCGGGTGGACGCGCGGAAGCTGCGACCCAGCAGCTGCGCGGTCGCGTTGGGGATGATCATGAGGGCGCTGATGAGCAGCAGCCCGACCACGCGCATCGACACCACCACGGTCACCGCGGTCAGCACGGCAAGGGCGATGTTGAGACCCGTGACCGGCAGGCCGCTGGCCCGGGCGTACTCCTCGTCGTTGGCGACCGCGAACAGCCACGGCCGGAGCAGCCAGGTCGCGAAGAGCACCACGAGGGCGAGTCCGGCGAACACCCACAGGTCGCGTTGGTCGGCCGTGGTGATCGCGCCGAACAGGTAGGCCGTGAGGTTGGCTGGGCTGCTGCTCGGTGACTTCGCGATGATCACCACACCGGCGGCGATGCCGCCGTAGAACATCACGGCGAGGGCGATGTCACCGCTGGTCCGGCCACGCCCTCGGATCACCTCGATCGCCACAGCCGCGGCAACGGCAGCGACCAGCGCCGTCAGGACCGGGGCCTGACCGGTGAGCACCCCCACCGCGACACCGGCGAGGGCGACGTGACCCATGCCGTCACCGATCAGCGACAGCCGCCGCTGGACGAGGAAGACACCCACGAGGGGCGCGGCGACACCGACGAGGACGGCGGCGACGAGGGCCTGCCGCATGAAGTCGAGGGACAGCAGCTCGCTCATGAGCGGACACCTCCGCGCGGGTCGAGGGGGCCCRCAGAGGGTGCACCGGGCAGCCTGGGTGTGGTCATGCGGTCCTCGTCCTCGTGGTGGTGGTCGGCCGACGAGGCGAACTCGCCCGTTCGCCGGGCGAACTCCTCGCGCGACCCGTCGAAGGCGATCCGCCCGCCCTGCACGACCACGATCCGGGTGACGATGTCGGCCAGGGCCGCGAGCTCGTGGGTGACGATGACCATCGTCGTACCGCGTCCGGCCAGCCGCGCCAGCACCGCCGACAACACCTGCTGGTTGGCGGCGTCCACCCCGGCTGTGGGCTCGTCCATGAGCAGGACGTCGGGGTTGGAGGCCAGCGCACGCGCGATGAGGACGCGGCGCTGCTGACCGCCGGACAGGGTTGCCACGTCGGCGTGGGCGCGGTCGTTCAGGCCCACGACGTCCAGGGCCCGGTCGATGATCGCGGCGTCCTGCGTGGACCGGATGACCGGACGCCACCAGCGGTGGTGCGACAGCCGTCCGACCGCGACGATCTCCGTGACGGTCGCGCGCACGGACGCCGAGAGGGTGTGCCGTTGGGGGACGTAGCCGAGCCGGGCGAAGTCCGAGAAGGACTCGCGCGACTGGCCGAAGAGCTCCACGTCGCCACCGAGGTGGTCGTTGAGGCCGAGCAGACCGCGGACGAGTGTCGACTTGCCGGAACCGTTCGGCCCGAGGACCGCCACCACCTCGCCGGGGCGGATGGTCAGGGTCGCGCCGGTGACCACCGGCTGGTCGGCGTAGCCGAAGCTCGCACGCCGCAGCTCGATGATGGGTGCGATGTCCGTGGTGGTCATGAACACTCCTGTCCCGCGCGCAGGACCGCGAGGTTGGCCCGCATCACCGCGGGGTAGTCGCGGCCGGTCGAGGCGCTGGTGATGCCCTCGATCGGGTCGAGCACGGCCAGTCTCGCACCGGTCTCCCGGGCCAGYGCCTTGGCGACGTCCTCGCTCACGAGCGTCTCGGCATACACCGTGCTGGCGCCGGTCTCGCGGATGTGCCTGGTCAGCGCCCCCATGGCGGCGGGGCTCGGTTCGGCGTCGGGGGTCAGCCCGGTGATCGACTCCTGGTGGAAGCCGTAGGTCTCTGAGAGGTAGCCGAAGGCGGTGTGCGAGGTGACGAGCTCGTGGTTGGCGCAGGACTTCAGGCCGGTCCGGAACTCGGCGTCGAGGGTGGTCATCGTCGCGCGGAACGCCTTCGCATTCGCCTGGTATGCCGCGGCGTCGGCGCTGTCTCGCGCCGCCAGCTCGGCGGCGATCGCGTCGCCCACGTCGGCGTAGCGCATGGGGTCGAGCCAGAAGTGCGGGTCGCGAGCGCTCGCCCCTTCGGCTGCGTGGTCGGCGTGTTCCTCCTCGGTCTCGCCCCCGTGGTCGTGGCCCTCCTCGACCAGGACGAGGTCGAGCCGGGCGGCGGAGGAGACGTCGAGAGCCGTGTCTCGCGCCTGCCCCGCGACGGCGGCGTCCACGGCGGGCTGGAAGTGCTTCTCGTAGACCACGAGGTCGGCCTGCGCGACCTTGGCAACCTGTCGCGGGCTGAGCTCGAGGTCGTGCGGCTCGGCGCCGGCCTTGGTCAGGCCGGTGATGTCCACGTGGCTGCCCCCGATCTGGGCCACGGCGTACTCGAGCGGGTAGAAGGCTGCGACGACACCCAGTCGCCCGTCGTCGGCGCCGCGCCCCCCGGTCGCGCCGCAGGAGGAGACCATGGCGATGGACAGCAGGCCTGCGAGCAGACCGAGGGGGCGAAGCGTCATGACAATCATTCTCATCTTAAATGAGAACGATTGTCAAAACCACGGCGACGCACGGCCGCGAGATCGTGGCAGATCGACCTCATCGGACCGCGTTGCGACGGTTTGCCACCCCGTCGGGTGAAGGGGTTGAGCCGGCCTCAGCTGCGCGGGAAGGCCTGGGTGACGGTGATCGCCACCGCGATCAGGAACACGGCGAACCTGCCCAGCCGCGCGGTCCGGTCCAGCGCCGGCCACGCCAGGTAGAGGGTCCAGCCGAGGAAGGCCACGACGACCGCCAGGAACAGCCAGCCCCAGGGACGGACGAAGAGGCCGGCGACCATGAGGCCCAGGACCAGGAGGAAGGGGACCGCACGGGGCATCCGGTTCAGCGAGTTGATGACGGGCAGGCTGACGTCGGCGACGCGTTCACGCAGGGAGGGCACGGGCGAAACCCTACGTCGTCAGGTACCGCGGACCTGAGTCAGTGCCGAGGCGAACCGCGGCAGGCTCTGCTCCATCACCGGGAGGGTCTGGGTCAGGGAGATCCGGAAGAAGCCGGGCGTCTCGAAGATCCGGCCGGGCATCACGATGACGCCCAGGTCCGAGAGCAGTCGCACGAACGCCTCGTCGTCGGGCACCGGCGAGCGGGGGAAGAGGTAGAAGGTCGCCTCGGGCACCCGGAGGTCGTAGCCGATCCGGCGCAGTCCCTCGACCATGAAGTCACGCTTCACCTGCAGGTGCGCCACGTCGAGGCTGAGCTCCTCGAGGCGCGGCGTGGCGTACTGCATGACATTGTTCGGAAAGAGCCACCCCGCAGCGATCTGGACGCTCTCCACCGCCTCGATGATGGCGTCCACCACGTCGACGGGCATCGACGGGGGCAGTGCGAGGTAGCCCAGCCGCTGTCCCGGCGACACCAGGACCTTGCCGTAGGAGTAGCAGAGCAGGGTGTAGGGGTAGTGCTGGGCCGGGCTGACGAACCGCGCCCCGTCGAAGACCAGCCGGTTGTACGCCTCGTCGGACACGAGGTAGATCCGCCGGCCGTTCCTGGCGGACGCCTCCTCGAGCAGGGCGCCCAGGGCTTGCAGGGTCGACTCCGGGTAGATCCGACCGGTGGGGTTGTTGGGGGTGTTCACGATGACCACCCGGGTCCTCGGGGTGATCGCGGCCTCGACGGCCGCCAGGTCGAGGTCGAACGACTGCGGGTCGATCCGCACCTTGACCGGCACCAGGCCGGCCTCGAGGACCAGGGACTCGTAGAGGAACCACGGTGGCAGGCTGAACACGACCTCGTCTCCCGGGTCGGCCACCGTCTTGAGCGCGGTCGCGATCGCACCGAAGCCGCCGGTGGTCATGCGTATGCGGTCGGCCGGCCACGCGATCCCGAGGTGACGCGAGAGCGAGGCGGCGGCCGCGTCCTGGGCCGGTTCCTGGCTGAACTTGTACGCGAACCAGAGCTCGTCCTTCGGAAGGGCGGCCTCGCGCAGCGCCTCGACGTAGGAGGACTGGGGCAGCTCGTGCGGGTCGCCGAAGGTGAAGTCGAGCACGCCGGGCTCCAGGCGGCGCTCCTGGTAGCCGGACTTGCGGGCGAAGTCGAAGAGCATCCGGAAGGACTCGGCCTGCTGGATCCGCAGCGCTCGTGCGGAGACGGGGTTGTCGTTCATGCCCATCGACGCTAGGTCTGCCCTCCGGCAGAGGGGACCACCATTCGACGGAGGCGGCCACGCGGCATACCCGTCGAGAGGCGAGTCGACGCACGCACAGTAACCTTCTGCGCATGGCTGCACCCTCCACCGTCGACACCGTCGTCTCCCTCTGCAAGCGCCGGGGCTTCGTCTTCCCCTGCGGCGAGATCTACGGAGGCACGAGGTCGGCCTGGGACTACGGCCCGCTCGGTGTCGAGCTGAAGGAGAACATCAAGCGACAGTGGTGGAAGAGCATGGTGACCAGCCGCGACGACGTCGTCGGCCTGGACTCCTCGGTGATCCTCCCGCTCCAGACGTGGGAGGCCTCCGGCCACGTCGCGACGTTCTCCGACCCGCTCGTCGAGTGCCTGTCCTGCCACAAGCGGTTCCGCGCCGACCACCTGCAGGAAGCGGTGTTCGAGAAGACGGGGGCCAAGCACGGTCTGACCTCACCCGACGAGGTCAAGCTCGCCGACGTCGCCTGCACCAACTGCGGCACGCGGGGGCAGTGGACCGAGCCGCGCCAGTTCTCCGGGCTGCTCAAGACCTATCTCGGCGTCGTCGAGGACGAGTCGGGGCTGCACTACCTGCGACCCGAGACCGCGCAGGGCATCTTCCTGAACTTCCTCAACGTGATGAACACGGCCCGCAAGAAGCCGCCGTTCGGCATCGCCCAGACCGGCAAGAGCTTCCGCAACGAGATCACCCCGGGCAACTTCATCTTCCGCACGCGCGAGTTCGAGCAGATGGAGATGGAGTTCTTCGTCAAGCCCGGCGAGGATGAGGACTGGCACCAGTACTGGATCGACGAGCGCACCCGCTGGTACACCGACCTCGGCATCAACCCCGACAACCTGCGCCACTTCGAGCACGCCCAGGAGAAGCTCAGCCACTACTCCAAGCGCACCGTCGACATCGAGTACCGCTTCGGGTTCACGGGCAGCGAGTGGGGCGAGCTCGAGGGCATCGCCAACCGCACCGACTTCGACCTGACGACGCACAGCAAGCACTCGGGCACCGACCTCGTCTACTTCGACCAGGCCAGCGGCGAGAAGTACACGCCCTACGTCATCGAGCCCGCGGCAGGCCTGTCGCGCAGCCTGATGACCTTCCTCGTCGACGCCTACACCGAGGACGAGGCGCCCAACACCAAGGGCGGCGTCGACAAGCGCGTCGTGCTCAAGCTCGACAAGCGCCTCGCGCCGGTCAAGGCCGCCGTGCTACCTCTGTCGCGCAACGCAGACCTGTCGCCGAAGGCCCGCGACCTGGCCGCCACGCTGCGCCAGCACTGGAACATCGACTTCGACGACGCCGGCGCGATCGGCCGTCGTTACCGTCGCCAGGACGAGATCGGCACGCCGTTCTGCATCACGGTCGACTTCGACACCCTCGAGGACCAGGCGGTGACCATCCGTGAGCGCGACACCATGGCGCAGGAGCGCGTCGCGCTCGACCAGGTCGAGTCCTACCTCGGCGCGCGCCTCCTCGGCTGCTGACCCCTGCGCGCAAGCCACTCCCTCCCATCGGTATGCCGCCGCGGCGCCAACCTTTTGGGGTACCTCGTGCGTTACTTGGGGTGAGGGAACTCGCTGAGGTGTGGGAGGTGGCATGCGGCACGAGGTGGACGAGGAGTTCGCCCGCTACGTGCGGGCCCGCCAGCACCGGTTGCTGCGCGCGGCGTACCTCGTCTGTGGTGACGCCCACCTGGCCGAGGACCTGCTCCAGGGAGCCCTGACCAAGCTCGCCTCTCGCTGGGACAAGCTCCGTCACGAGAACCCCGACGCCTACGTGCGGCGGATCCTCTACCGCGACGCGGTGTCCTCGTGGCGCAGGACTCGTCGCGAGTCGCTGTCGTCCGTGCCCCTCATCGAGGTCCCGGTCCAGGACCGGTCGGCCCAGACAGGCCAGCGGGTCGACCTCGAACGCGCCCTGGCGGAGCTCACGCCAAAGCAGCGTGCGGTGGTCGTGCTGCGCTTCTTCGAGGACCGCACCGAGAGCGAGTCCGCCGAGGTGCTCGGAGTCTCGGTCGGCACCGTGAAGAGCCAGACGTATGCCGCGCTGGCTCGACTGCGCACGTTGCTGCCGGACTTCGCCCCTCACCTGTCCGGGAAGGACCAGCCATGACCGAGCGAGACCTGAGCAGCCTGCTCGAGCGGGCGAGCGAGCACCTGCCCGAGGTGGACTTCGCCCAGGGTGCGTGGGCCGCTGCCGTGGCGGGACGGGCACGTCGCCGTCGGCTGGCCGTGGGCGCCGTCGGTGCGGTTGCGGCAGCCGGACTGGCAGTGGCCGCCGTCCAGCTGGGCGGCTCGACCAAGCCCCGGCCCGTCCCTGCGACCTCGTCCACGACGTCAGCCCGCGGCGGCACCCTGTCGGACGGAACGGCATACGCGGTCATGCCCTTGGAGGGCGCCGAGGCTCGGCTGCCCGACTTCGATGCCGGGCTGCCGTCGGTGATCGACCTTCGAGCCAAGGGCGCCCGCGCGTTCGCTGGCCCCCCCACGTCCGTGGTCGCCGTCTACCTGCGTGCTGACGGAGAGGTCTTCCATCCGGTGCTGGTGGCCCGAGACGGGACGCAGGTCATCGTCGACCAGCTCGACCTCGTGCGGACCAACGACGCGAACGGCAACGCGGCCACGCCGCTGGGACCACGCGCCATCGGCGGTGGTGGGCGCTACATCGTCTTCCCCCAGCGGGACCACGTGCTGCGGCTCGACATCCAGACCGGTGACACGGTCTCGTACCCAGTGCCGTCCCAGGTCGTGGAGTGGGCCGGATGGAATGACTCAGGCAGCGTCATCGTGGCTCGGGACGCGGAGCATGCCTGGACCATCGACCCGTGGAAAGCGGGCGCGAAGGCGGTGCGGGTCGATGGTGGGTACGAGGGAAGGTTCCGTGTCACCTCTGTCGACACGAACTCGATCGGGCTGATGGTGACGAGGTTCGACGATGCTGGGCGCCCCGGGGCGGAGTCTGCCGTGCGGGCTCCGGTGGCCTCCGTGTTCAGCGAGACGATCAACACCGAGGTGTTGGCGGCAACGGGTGCCTTCTTCGACCAGAACGTGACAGCAGAGGTGATTCGTCGGGGCAACGGCCCGATCTACCAGGGGCTGCTGGTCGTCGACGCGGGCTCCTCAGCGGCCCGGGTCCTGCTGGCACCGGAGAACCCGGACGGACAGACAGGTCGGTTCAAGGGATGCTGCACGGTGCTCGGCTGGGCTGACGCCACGACCGTTCTGTACCAGTCGGTGGGCAGCCACGGCCGGTGGATCCTGGCCTGGAACGTCGACACGGGAGCGGTCTACGAGGTGTCTCGTCTCACCACTGGCGCGCCCGACGATCCCCCGACCGCGATCGCGCTGAACGTGGGTGCGCGCAACTGACCCGGACGTGCCGACGACCGGGAACCGGAGCGGCCCACTGGCTGCCACCTGACAGACGTCACGGTGACCTCGTGACGGCTGTCCGAGGCCCGCGCCGGTCGCCCGCGGCAGGCTGGAGCCATGCCACAGACGCGGACCCACACGCAGACAGGTCGGTCGACGCGAGCCGCCGAAGTGCCCGCCATCGAGCTCCAGGGGCTCACGAAGAGCTTCGGCAGCGTCCGGGCGGTGCGCGGGATCGACCTGACCGTGTGGCCCGGTGAGATCGTCGCCTTCCTCGGACCCAACGGGGCCGGCAAGACCACCACCATCGACATGGTGCTCGGGCTGTCGCGCCCCGACCACGGCAGCGCCCTGGTCTACGGCATGGAGCCCTCGGCGGCCGTTCGCCGCGGGCTGGTCTCGGCCGTGATGCAGTCCGGCGGGCTGCTCAAGGACCTCACGGTCGAGGAGACACTGCGCCTCACCGCAAGCCTGTTCAGCGACACCCGACCGGTGGCAGAGGTGCTGGGTCGTGCCGGCATCGCCGACATCGCGGGACGGCGCGTGGTGAAGTGCTCCGGCGGCCAGCAGCAGCGGCTGCGGTTCGCCATGGCGCTGCTGCCCGACCCCGAGCTGCTCGTGCTCGACGAACCCACCACCGGCATGGACGTCACCGGGCGTCGAGACTTCTGGGGAGCCATCCGCGAGGACGCCGCGCAGGGGCGAACGGTGCTCTTCGCGACGCACTACCTCGAAGAGGCCGATGCGTACGCGGACCGGATCGTGCTCGTCAGCCACGGCCGGGTCGTCGCTGACGGCACGGCGGCGCAGGTCAAGGCCCTGGTTTCCGGACGGACCGTGCGGGCGACGTTGCCGGGTGCGGATGTGACTGAGCTGCAAGGACTTCCCGGGGTCGAGACGGTCGAGGTGAGAGGTGACTCGATCCTCATCGCGTCCACGGACAGTGATGCCGTCGCCCGCCACCTGCTCGGGTCCACCCACGCCCGCGACCTCGAGATCACCTCGCGCGGGCTCGAGGACGCCTTCATCTCCCTGACCACCGAAGGAGGACAGCCATGAGCACCAGCACCGCGTCCACCCCTGCGTCCACCCCTGCGTCCACCGTCCCGCAGCGGAAGGTCCCACCATTCGGCGGTTTCAACAGCGTCCTGCTGCGGCTCGAGGTGCGCCGCATGCTCCGCAACCGACGCACCGTGATCTTCTCGGTCGTGCTCCCCGTGGTCTTCTTCCTCCTGTTCGGCACAGGGAGGGACTACTCGCTGAAGAGTGCCGGGGCGCACGGCAACGTGGCTGCCGAGATCATGATCTCGATGGCGCTGTACGGCGCGATGCTCTCCACCACGGCGGGCGGCGCGATGGTCGCCACGGAACGCAGCCAGGGCTGGAGCCGCCAGCTGCGGCTCACGCCGCTCACGCCCGCGGCCTACATCGTCGTGAAGGTCCTCGTCGCGATGCTCCTCGGTGCGGTCTCGGTCGCAGTGACGTATGCCGCTGGCGGCTTCACCCAGGCCCAGCTGGATGGGCCGCTGTGGGTCGGGACAGCCCTCATTGCCTGGGTGGGGTCGCTCGTCTTCGCCGCCTTCGGCGTGTTCATGGGGTACCTGTTGCCGAGCGAGAACGTCATGCAGATCCTCGGTCCTGGCCTGGGCCTGTTGGCTTTCCTGGGTGGCCTCTTCACGCCGCTGGACCAGATGGGTTCGACCTTCCAGACCATCGCGAAGTTCACCCCGATGTACGGCCTCAGCGAGCTGGCACACGCCCCACTGACGGGCAACGGTCCCGGATGGGCCGCCGTGGTCAACGTCGCCGTCTGGCTCGCAGTGTTCGCAGGAGGGGCGGCGTGGCGGTTCCGACGCGACACAGCCCGCGTCTGAGCCTGCTGCAGGCGTTGCGCCCGTTCACCACCGACCCGGTCTCTGAGAGGCTGGGCCCCGTGAGCGAGCACAGCACTGGGGACKCGGTCCCCGAGGGCCCCGGACGCGCGGGGGTCCCCGACCCACGCCCGCAGTTGTTCGCGCGCACCGGCGAGAACACCTGGGGCGAACGGGTTCTCGGCTTCTTCTTCGCGAGCATCTGGCTCGTGTTCCTCTGGGACGCGGTGGGTGCGGCCTGGGAGCAGCGGGAGACCCTGCGCGCAGATGGCGGCCTGGTGGTGCTCGCGCTGTTCGTCGTGCTCTACCTCGTGCACTTCTCCCACCTGCGAGCGGCCGTGTGGGGGACGCGCGGCTCGATCGCCTCCCGTTGGTACGTCACGTCGGTGGGGCTCCTCTACTGGGCCGGGCTGGCCGTCCTGGCGGCGTTGGCCACCGTCACCATCGGCCAGGAGGGTGCGGCGACCTGGGTGTTCCTTGCGGTGTCGGGGCTGTGGACCTTCCGGGTCCGCATCGGGCTGGCCATCGGGGGAGCCCTCGTGGCGCTCTACGAGTTCCTCACCTTCCACGTCGACGGCTGGCGGCACGACGCGAGCATCAGCATGTCGATGGTGCTCGCCATGGCCGCCGTCACCGGAGGCATGATCGCGTCGCAGCGGCAGCGGGCCCTGGCAGAGGCCCGCGAGGAGAACGCGCGGCTGGCCATCCAGGACGAGCGCAACCGGATGGCCAGGGACGTCCACGACATCCTCGGCCACAGCCTGACCGTCATCACCGTCAAGGCCGAGCTGGCCGCGCGGCTGATGGACGTCAGCCCGGAGCGGGCCAAGGTGGAGGTCGCGGACCTCGAGCGGCTGGCCCGGGACGCCCTGGCCGACGTGCGCCAGGCCGTCGCGGGTTTCCGCGAGACGTCGCTGCCTGCCGAGCTGGCCCGCGCCCGATCCTCGCTGGCCGCCGCAGGGATCGAGGCGGACCTGCCCACCGCGGCCGACGCCGTGCCCAGCCACCTGCGCGAGCTGTGCGCCTGGACGCTCCGCGAGGGCGTCACCAACGTCATCCGTCACAGCGGGGCCACGAGCTGTCGGGTGACTCTCGACGAACGCGGGATCACCATTGCCGACAACGGTGCCGGGTCCCGGCCCGGCGCACCCGGCACGGGGTTGGTCGGCCTGAAGGAACGCGCCGAGGGCGCCGGCGCCCGGCTCGTCACGGCAGCCGTCTCGCCACACGGTTTCGAGCTGTCGGTCACCTCCTCCCCGCACCCTCGCTCCGCGGACCCGGACTCGCACGAGAGGGTTGGGGCATGACGATCCGCCTGCTGCTGGCCGACGACCAGGCCATGGTCCGTGGTGCCATCGCCACCCTCCTCGGGCTCGAACCCGACATGGAGGTCGTGGCCGAGGTCGGCAGTGGTGACGAGGTGGTCGCCGCGGCACGCAGCAGCAAGCCGGACGTCGCACTGATCGACGTCGAGATGCCGGGCCTTGACGGGATCGCGGCCACGGCAGCACTCCACGACGCGATGCCTGGCGTGCGGGTGCTGATCGTCACGACCTTCGGCCGCCCCGGCTTCCTGCGTCGCGCGTTGCAGGCAGGGGCCAGCGGTTTCGTCGTCAAGGACACGCCTGCCCGGCAGCTCGCCGAAGCCGTGCGCCGTGTGCACTCCGGACTGAGGGTGGTCGACCCTGCCCTGGCGGCCGACTCGCTGGCCGGCGGCGAGTCACCGCTCACCGCACGCGAGACCGAGGTGCTACTCGCCGCCCGGGAGGGAGGTTCGGTGGCGGACATCGCCAGGCACGTGAGCCTCTCCGAGGGCACCGTGCGCAACCACCTCTCCTCGGCGATCGGCAAGACCATGGCCCGGAACCGCGCTGACGCCGTGAGGATCGCCGACGAGTACGGCTGGCTCTGACCGTTGCTCCCGCAGCGCAGGCGGCTCAGTCGCCGGTTGCCACAGGGCGGTTCGGGTCGGTGATCCACTCGCTCCACGACCCGACGTAGAGCGCCGCCTCGACGCCGACCTCGTGCAGGGCGAGCACGGTGTGGGCTGCAGTGACCCCTGATCCGCAGTAGGCCGCCACTGGTCCCGGTGTAGGAAGTCCCTTGCGGGAGAACAGCTCTCGCAGACCGTCGGCAGTCAGGAACCGTCCGTCCGGCTCCACGCTGTCGGTCGTGGGGGCACTGACGGCGCTGGGCACCCGACCTGCGACCGGGTCGATCGGCTCGGTCTCGCCGCGGAACCGCTCGGGAGCCCGCACGTCGAGCAGGACGCCGTCCCTGGCCGCCCGGGCGGCGCCGGTTGCGTCGACGACGGGCATGCCGCCGGCGTGCGCCTCGAACGTCCCCGTGCCGGGTTCGGGCAGCTGCGTCGTCACCGGTCCGCCCGCGGACCGCCAGGCTGCGAGACCGCCGTCGAGGACGCGCACGTCGCTCGCCCCGAAGTGGCGCAGCACCCACCAGGCCCGGGCCGCGGCATACGAAGGGCCCTGGTCGTAGACGACGATGCGCGAGTCGTTCGTCGCGCCGCACCGCTGCGCCGCTGCCGCAACCGCGTGCGCCTGGGGGAGCGGGTGCCGGCCACCGCGCCCCGGCGGTCCKGCGAGCTCGGCGTCGAGGTCGACGTGGTGGGCGCCGGGGAGGTGCCCCGCGGCATACAGCTCGCGCCCGGGCGGGCCTGCGCCGGCGGTGAGGGCCCACTGGACGTCGATGAGGACCAGCGCACCCGGGGTGCGGGTGAGCTCCTCGAGGAGGTCGTGGGCGCTGACGAGGGCACGCATTCGGCCAGTCAAGCATCAGATGGGACACTGGGGCGCCATGACCGCCACCTCCACGCGCCACAGCGCGCCGACTGCCGTGCTGCCGCCCCTGCAGATCGGCCGGCACACCATCGAGTCGCCGGTCGTGCTCGCCCCGATGGCCGGCATCACGAACCGGGCGTTCCGCAAGCTGTGCCGCGAGTACGGCGACCAGGGGCTCGACCAGGGCGGCGCCAGCGGCGCGACCTCGCTGTACGTCAGCGAGATGATCACCTCACGGGCCCTCGTCGAGCGGACGCCCGAGTCGATGCGGCTGATCGAGCACGATCCCCAGGAGAACCCTCGGTCGATCCAGCTCTACGGCGTGGACCCGGCCACCGTCGCCGCCGCGGTGCGGATGCTCGTCACCGAGGACCGCGCCGACCACATCGACCTCAACTTCGGCTGCCCCGTCCCCAAGGTCACCCGCAAGGGCGGCGGCGCCGCCCTGCCGTGGAAACGTGACCTCTTCCAGGCCATCGTCACGGGAGCGGTCCGGGAGGCGAGCCCGTATGCCGTGCCCGTCACCGTGAAGATGCGCAAGGGCATCGACGACCAGCACCTGACCTACCTGGAGGCCGGGCTCATCGCCGAGCGCGCCGGCGTCGCCGCCGTGGCCCTGCACGGTCGCACCGCGTCGCAGGCCTACTCCGGCGAAGCGGACTGGAGCGCCATCGCACGGCTCAAGGAGACCGTGCGGAGCATCCCGGTGCTCGGCAACGGCGACATCTGGTCGGCCGAGGACGCGCTCCGCATGGCTCACGAGACGGGCTGCGACGGCGTGGTCGTCGGGCGCGGCTGCCTGGGTCGTCCGTGGCTGTTCACCGACCTCGCCGCGGCCTTCGCCGGGACGCCCGCGCGGGTCGAGCCCACGCTGGGCGAGGTGACGGCGACCATGCGTCGGCACACCGAGTACCTCATCGACTTCTACGGCAACGAGTACAAGGCCTGCCGTGACATCCGCAAGCACATCGCGTGGTACCTCAAGGGATTCCCCGCTGGTTCCACGGTGCGTCACCAGCTCGCGCTCGTCGACTCGCTCGCCGCGCTGGACCGGCTGATCGCCACCATGGATGCCTCGGCGCCGTGGCCCGGTGACGCCGCCGAGGGGCAACGTGGGCGCGCTGGTTCGCCCCGACACGTCGCCCTGCCTGAGGGGTGGCTCGACAGCCAGGAGCTCAGCGAGGCCCACCGCCAGGCCGTGTCCGAGGCCGAGCTGTCCGTCTCCGGCGGCTGAGGGCTACCGCGGGAGGACCGTCGCGAGTCGGCGGATGGCTTCGGGCACCTGCTCGACGGTGACCCGACGGAACCCCATCGCGAGACCGGGCCGCGGCGGTGTGTCGAGGAACCGCACGGACACCGGCTCGAGCGACACCCCGGCCTCCGACGCGGCCCTGGCCACCGCCACGTCGTCGACGGTCCGGTCGACGAAGTAGGTGCACAGGTGCAGCCCGGCCGCGGACGGGAGCAGCTCCAGGGTGCCCGCGGGCAGAGCCTCCAACCCCCTCACGAGGGCGGCCCGGCGCCGGGCGTAGACCCGGGTGACCCGGCGGACATGGGCGGAGAGCAGGCCCTCGGCCATGAACCGCGCGAGGGCGCCCTGGGTGACGGCATCTCCTTGCCAGTCCGTCAGCAGCTTGGCCTGGCCCAGGGTGTGCTGGAGCGACTGGGGGGCGATGAGGTAACCCACCCGAAGCGACGGCATCAGGGTCTTGGAGAACGACCCGACATAGACGACGCGCCCGTCCCGGTCGAGGCTCTGCAGTGGTGCGAGCGGCCGGTCCTCGAACCGGAACTCCGAGTCGTAGTCGTCCTCGACGATCACAGCGTTGCGTCGAGATGCCCACTCCAGCAACGCGATCCGTCGCCGCAGTGACATCACCGCCCCGGTCGGGAACTGGTGCGACGGAGTGACGTAGACCATTCGGGCGGTGCGGGGGAGCTCCTCGACGACCAGGCCCTCGCCATCCACGCGGACCCCCTGCACCCGGGCGCCGTGCGAGACGAACAGGCGGGTCGCGGCGGTGTACCCCGGGTCCTCGACGACGACGACGTCACCGGGATCGAGCACCGCCCGCGCGATGACGTCGAGCGCCTGCTGGGCGCCGTTGGTGAGCAGCACGTCCCCCGGGCCGGCGACGACGGAGCGGGACAGCCCGGCATACCTCGCGATCTCCCGACGCAAGCCGGCGTCCCCCTGACCCTCGTAGGCCGAGGCGGCCAACAGCGAGGGTCGGAGGGTTGCGGAGACGAGCCGCCGCCAGACCGCGAGGGGGAACAGCGAGGTGTCGGGACCGCCGACGGACAGGTCGAACTCGGCGGCCGGCGCGTCGAGGACCGGGGGAGGCAAGGTCGCCCAGACGGCCCGCGGTCGCACGTCGCCCACCGGCGCGTGTCGCGTGCGCTGTGGCACGACGTCCCTGCTCACGAAGGTGCCCGAGCCGACTCGGGCCGTCAGGAAGCCCTCGGCGGTGAGTCGGTCGTAGACCGTGGTGACGGTCCCGCGCGACAGGCCCAGCTCGGTGGCGAGCTCGCGGGTGGGTGGCACCCTCGAGCCCGCAGCCAGACGGCCGTCGACGACGGCGTCGAGCAGGTGTTCGTAGAGGGTCGAGGCCCGGTCGCCGACCGCGACACCGTCGAGGGACAGGCCCAGGTGCGGGCGCAGGTGCAGGTCCACTCCGCCAGCCTAGATTGGTCCAACCGGATTGGCGAGAAGTGGCTCTTCGCGCGGGTCCAATCGAGCGGCATGCTGAAAGCATGACCACGACAGCCACGACCACCACCACCGGCGCCCGGCCGTTCGGGCTGTCCGTCCCGCAGGGCGCCGCCCTGTCGATCGGCGCGGTGCTCGGCACGGGCGTCATCACGCTGCCGGCCATCGCCGCGGGCATCGCCGGGCCGGCCTCGCTGGTCGCCTGGGCGGCCCTAGTGCTGCTGAGCGTCCCCCTCGCGTCCACCTTCGCGGCGATGGGCGCGCGGTTCCCCGACAGCGGTGGGGTCTCGACCTATGTGCGGCGTGCCTTCGGGCCCAAGGCCTCCGCCGCCGTGGGGTGGTGCTTCTACTTCGCGGTGCCGGTGGGGGCGCCGCCGGCGTCGCTGATGGCCGGAGGTTATGTCTCCGACGCCTTCGGCGCTGGCCGCACCGTGGCTGTCGCCGTCGCGGCTGCGCTCATCGTGGGAGTCGCACTGATGAACGCCGCCGGGCTGCGCCTGTCCGGGCGCGTCCAGCTCGGCCTCACCGCGGTCCTCGCCACCCTCATGGTGGTCACGATCGTTGCCGCGCTGCCGCACGCCCGGCTGGAGCACCTGCAGCCGTTCGCCCCCCACGGCTGGGGTGCCGTCGGTCCGGCGGCCGCGCTGCTGGTCTGGGGCTTCGCCGGCTGGGAGGCCGTCGCGTCGCTGGCGGGGGACTACCGACGACCGTCCCGCGACGTGCCCCGGGCCACCGCCGTCGCCGTGGTGGTCGTCGGGACCCTCTACCTGGCCCTCGCTGCCACCAGCCTGATGGTGCTCGGGCCTGCCACGGGGTCCAGCGAGGCGCCGTTGTCCGACCTGCTCGCGGCGGGCCTCGGTGGACAGGTGCGGGTCGTCACGGCCGTGGTGGCCATCCTCCTCACGGTGGGCGCCATGAACGCGTACTACGCAGGCGGGTCCCGGCTGGGGGCCGCACTGGCTCGCGACGGCGCCCTGCCGGCATACCTCGCCTCGGGGTCGGGCGCTGGTCAGGTGCCACGACGCAGCCTGGCCCTGATCGCCATGCAGTCGGTCGTGTGGCTGGTCGCCGGCGAGGTGCTGCACCTCGGCCTGACGCCGTTGATGCTGCTGGCCACCGGCTGCTTCACGCTCGTGTACGTCCTCGGCACGGCAGCCGCCGTGCGCCTGCTCCCGCGCGGGTCCCGGGTGTGGTGGACCGCGGTCGTCGCCCTGACGTCGGTGCTCGGGCTGCTGGTCATGAACGGCTGGCACGTCCTGTGGGCGGTCGGGATCGCCGCTGCCGCCGTGGGGTACCAGACGTGGCGCGGGCGTCGGACCGTCGTGGCAGGCTTCGGCCATGACGCGGAAGGGCACACCGAAGCAGATCGGCACACCGGGCGGGACACCGGAGAGACCTGCGACGTTCTTCTCGGGGCCTGAGGAGTTCGGGGCCTGGCTGGCGGCCAACCACGACACCGCCACGGAGCTCTGGATGGGCCTGAACAAGAGGCACGTCGCCGACCGCGGGCTCACCTGGGAGCAGGCCGTCATCGAGGCGTTGTGCTGGGGCTGGATCGACTCGGTCGCGCAGCGCATCGACGAGGACACGACGCGACAACGGTGGACTCCGCGCAAGCGCACCAGCAACTGGAGCGCGATCAACATCGCGGCCGTCGAGCGACTCAAGGCCGAGGGCCGCATGCAGCCGTCCGGGATCGCTGCCTACGAGCTGCGTCGGGCCGACCGGTCCGGCATCTACTCCTACGAGTCGGGCGAGGTCGAGCTGGCGCCTGGGTATGCCGCGCGGCTGGCCGACGACGCCGCGGCCAGCGCCTTCTGGGAGGTCGCCACCGCGTCCTACAGGAGGCTGGCCCTGCACTGGGTGATGACCGCCAAGCAGGAGGCGACGCGCGACAAGCGGATGGCCCAGCTGTTGGAGGACAGCGCCGCCGGCCGGCTGATCCCCAGCCAGCGGTACGGCGAGCAGCCCAAGTGGGTGGAGCGGGCTGCCGAGGCAGCCCGCGCTGCACAGTCGTAGGCTCGGCGCCGTGGCTTACACCTCGGTCGACCGGGAGCGCTGGGTGCGGGAGGACCCTGCCACCAGGCGCGCCGACCGCGACGACTTCGCGAGGGACCGGGCCCGGCTCGTCCACTCGGCCTCGCTGCGACGGCTGTCGGCCAAGACCCAGGTCGTGCAGCCCGGCGACGACGACTTCGTCCGCAACCGGCTCACCCACAGCCTCGAGGTGGCCCAGATCGGTCGTGAGTTCGGCGAGGCCCTCGGCTGCAGCGCCGACGTGGTCGACTCCGCCTGCCTGGCGCACGACCTCGGGCACCCGCCCTTCGGCCACAACGGCGAGCGTGCTCTGGACGACATCGCCCGCGACATCGGCGGCTTCGAGGGCAACGCCCAGACGCTGCGACTGCTGACCCGTCTGGAGCCCAAGCGGGTCCATCCCGACGGTCGCCCAGCTGGCCTCAACCTCACGCGCGCGACCCTGGACGCGGCCACCAAGTACCCCTGGGTGCGCGGCGAAAGCGGCACTCCCACAAGGAAGTTCGGCGTCTATGCCGATGACGTGCCGGTGTTCGACTGGTTCCGCGACGGCAGGCCGCAGGGGGAGCGCTGCATCGAGGCCGACGTCATGGACTGGTCCGACGACGTCGCCTACTCGGTGCACGACGTGGAGGACGCGATCGCTTCCGGCCGCCTGGACGTGCGACGACTGCGTGACGCCACCGACGTCGACTCGGTGTTGGCGGTGGCCACGGGGCTCTACGCCGCGGACCTGGGCATCGACGCCCTCGGTGCGGCGCTGGAACGCGTGCTCGCCAGCGGCGCCGTCCCCACGGCATACGACGGCTCGCGGGTGGACCGTGCTGCGCTCAAGGACATGACCTCACGGCTCATCGGACGGTTCGTGCACGGGGTCGAGGTGGCCACGCGCGAGCGGCACGGTGAAGGGCCGCTGACCCGCTACGCCGCCGACCTGGTGGTGCCCGACGACACCCGCGCTGAGTGCGCTGTCCTCAAGGCGGTGGCTGCCCACTTCGTCATGCACGCGCAGGAACGGGTCGACGTGCTGACGAGGCAGCGCGAGGTCGTGGCGGACCTGGTCGCCGGCTACCAGCAGGACCCGGTCGCGCGGCTGGACCCCGACCTGCTCGGGGACTGGAAGAACGCTGAGTCCGATGCCGCCGCGCTGCGCGTCGTCGTCGACCAGGTGGCCTCACTCACCGACGTCCGCGCGGAGTACCTGCACCGCATCTGGAGCTGACCCCGCCGCGACGAGGGGTCAGTGCGTCTCGAAGGCTCGCGCCTCGCCGACCACCGAGAGACCGACGATCGATCCTGTGTGCGGGACGTCAGAGCCGTTGACGCGGGCTGTCACCACCGTGTGGTCAGCCTGCAGACGCAGCGCCACGAGCGCGTCGTGACCGAAGTAGGTCGTCGACAGGACCTCGGCGCAGGGGATCCCGGGCGCCATGTCGCGCAGCACGATCTGCTCGGGTCGGATGAGCACGTCGACCGTGCCCGCTGGGGCCGGCTGGTGGACGGCGAGCCGCCCGAGGGCGGTGCTGACATCCGTGCCGTCGGCGCTTCCGCGAAGGAAGACCGCGTCTCCGAGGAAGGCCGCCGCGTGACGGTCCGCAGGGGTGCCGTAGACCTCGGACGGCGTGCCCACCTGGGAGAACCGGCCGTCGTGCATGATGGCGACCTGGTCGGCGAACGACAACGCCTCGGCCTGGTCGTGGGTGACGAGCACGACCGTGACGTCCTCGTGGGCCAGCGCCTGCGCGACGGCCTCGCGGGTCGAGGAGCGCAGTCCCGCGTCGAGGGAGGAGAACGGCTCGTCGAGCAGCACGACCGTGGGACGCCGGGCGAGGGCCCTGGCCAGTGCCACCCGCTGCTGCTGCCCACCGGAGAGCTGGTCGGGGCGACGCGCCGCGAGGTCGGGGGAGAGCCCCACCAGCTCGAGCAGCTCAGCCACGCGCTCGCCCGCGCGGCGGGCGTGTCGGGCGAGCCCGTAGGAGACGTTGGCCCCGACGCTGAGGTGGGGGAAGAGGTTGCCCTCCTGGGCGACGTAGCCGATGCCACGCTTCTCGGGCGCGACCCACACACCCGGGCCGGTCACCGTCCGGTCGCCGAGCTGCACCACTCCCTCGTCGGCCTGCTGGAACCCGGCCACCACACGCAGCAGCGTCGTCTTGCCGCAGCCCGAGGCGCCCAGGATCGCCGACGTGGTGCCCGACGGCACGACGAGGTCGAGCCCGTGCAGGACGGGTCGTCCGTCGTAGGACGCGGCGACACCGGAGATGCGCAGCGTGGTCACAGGGCGGGCTCCTCGTCGGGTCGGCGCAGCAGGAGATAGGTCAGGGGGGCGGACACCAGCACGAGCGCAGCGGCATAGGGCGCGGCGCCCGCGTAGTCGATGCTCTCACTCGCACTCCAGAACGCCGTCGCCAGTGTCTGCGTGCCGGTCGGCGCGAGCAGCAGCGTCGCCGTCAGCTCGGTCGACGTCGCGATGAACACCATGGCGAAGCCGGCCAGCGCGCCGGGCGCGGTGAGCGGCACGAGCACGCGCACGAAGGCCCGGAACGGCCCGTCGCCCAGCGCCCGCGCGGCCTCGGTGAGCTCCTCGGGGGCGTGGGCCATGGCCGCCCTGATGCTCACCATCGCGCGGGGGATGAACAGGATGGCGTATGCCGCGACGAGGACGACACTGGTCTGGTAGACGGGGCGGGCGTAGCGGACCGACAGGGTGACCAGCGCGAGGGCGATGACCACACCGGGCAGGGACGAGGCCACGTAGGTGGCCCGCTCCACCAGGATGGACAGCCAGGTGCGACGCCGGGCAATGAGCCATGCGACGGGGAACGCCGCCACGACGGTGACGACCCCCGCGACGAGGGCCAGGCGCAGCGTGCCCCAGAGCGTCGTCACGAGCTCGCCCGGGTCGAAGGCGCTCTCGGTCAGGCCGCCGCTCCCGGCGCGGAACCAGTAGACGAGGCTCCCGAGCGGCACCCCCAGGGCCAGCACCGTCAGGACCGTCATGCCGAGCAGGGCCGGCGCCGTCCACCTACCGAGCCTGGCGGGCAGGGCGCGACGGGCTGCGCCCCGACCCAGTCGGGCGTGCCGCACCGTGCCGCGCAGGAGCAGCTCGGCCGTGAGCAGCCCCAGGCACAGCGCGATCAGCACGACCGCGAGCAGGCTGCCGGCACTGTTGCTGAAGGCGACCTGGAACTGCTCGAGGATCGCCGTGGTGAAGGTGGGGAACCGCAGCATCGCGAGCACGCCGAACTCGGACAGCAGGTGGAGCGAGACGAGCAGCATGCCGCCGAGGGCAGCGGGTCTCAGCTGGGGCAGGACCGCGCGGAAGAACGACCGCCAGGGACCCAGGCCCAGCGACCGGGCGGAGTCCTCGAGGCTCTGGTCGAGGCCGCGCAGCACCGCCGCCACGGGCAGGAAGACGAACGGGAAGTAGGACAGCGTCGTCACCAGCACGGCACCCCCGAGCCCCTGGAGGTCGGGGCGCACCGTCACCCAGGCGTAGGAGTTCACGAAGGCAGGCACGGCCAGCGGGCAGACCATCAGCACCCGCCAGAACTTCGCACCCGGCAGCGAGGTCCGCTCGACCAGCCAGGCGGCAGCGATGCCGAGCCCCGTCGTGAGCGAGACCGTGAGCAGCACGAGCGCCCCGGTGTTGCGCAGCAGCTCGCCGACGCGCGGCCGCCACAGCAGGTCCCAGGCCGGCCCCCAGCCGATGTCGAACGCCTTGACCGCCACGACCACGAGGGGGAGCACGCAGACAGCCGCCACGACGAGGCTGGCCGCGACGACCGCTGCCGGGGTGGGGTTCGAGCGACCCCTCCGGGGTGTGGTGAGAGACGTCATGAGAGGCGTCAGGAGTGACGGCATGAGTGGCGTCCTGAGGAGTGCGGCACCTAGAGGATGCCGGCCGTCGTCATCAGCTCGATGACCTTGGGGCCGTTGAGCTTGAACGGGTCCACCTGCGGCGCCTCGAGGGTGTCCAGGGGCTCCAGGGCCTTGTCGGAGGCCACGCCCTTGCCCACGGCATACTCCTTGGCGTCACTCGTGGCGAGGATGCCCTGGCCCTCCTTGGACGTGACGAAGGCGAGGAACTTCTGCGCGTTGGCGCCCCTCTTGCTCGACTTGAGCACCGCACCGCCCGAGATGCTGACGAACGCACCCGGGTCCTGGTGGCGGAAGTAGAGGAGCTTGGTGTTCTTGCTGCCGGCCTTGGTGAGCGCCTGGTCGCGGTACCAGTAGTAGTGGTACATGATCCCGACCGGCACCTGTCCGGCGTTGACGGCCTTCATGACCGCGATGTTGTTCTGGTAGATCTGCGCGCCGTCCTTGAGGCCCGTGAGCCAGGCGGCGGTCTTGGCCTCGCCCTGGGTCTCGAGGATGGCCGAGACGATGGCCTGGAAGTCGGCACCTCCCGCGGCGGCACCCCACTTGCCCTTCCACTTCGGGTCCTGCAGGTCCATGATCGACGTCGGCAGCTCGGCCTCGGTGATCTTGCCGGGGTTGTAGACCAGCACGGTGGAGCGCGCGGCAATCCCGACCCACTCGTGGGTCGACGGCGCGTACTCGGCGCCGACCTGGCCGACCGTCGCGTCGTCGACCTTCGCGAGGAGCCCGGCGTTCTGCACGGTCGTCATGGCGGGGGAGTTCTCGGTGAGGAACACGTCCGCGGGGCTCTTGGCGCCCTCCTGCACGATCTGCGCGCCCATGGAGGAGTCCGACCCGTAGCGGATCTGCACCTTGACGCCGGTGTCCTCCTGGAACTTCTTCGCCCAGGCCTGGGTGAGGTTCTCGTGCTGGGCGCTGTAGATCGTCAGCTTGTCCGGGTCGAGGTTCTTGCCCGCCTCGAGGCTGCCGTCTCCGCCGCAGGCCGTCAGGGCCAGGGTGGCTGTGGTCGCCAGGGCGAGCAGGGCGGTCCGTCGGCGGATCACGGTGGTGGTCTCCTGAACACGATGGGGGCGAGAAGGCAAGCCTTACCTTACCTTTCTGGGCACCGAGGGCCCAGTCCGGGTATGCCGCGTGGGCGGCCACGCGGCATACCTCAGCTGTGGAGGTGGGCCACGCGGGACGGGACGCACCGCCTAGACTCGGCCGCGACAAGGAGGGCCAGTGCCGGGTCGGATCAAGGCCGACGACGTCGCGCTCGTGAAGGAGCGTTCGTCGATCGAGGACGTCGTGCGCGAGCACGTGACCCTTCGACCTGCCGGACCGGGCTCGATGAAGGGGCTGTGCCCCTTCCACGACGAGAAGTCCCCGTCGTTCAACGTCCGTCCGACCGTCGGGGCCTGGCACTGCTTCGGCTGCGGCGAGGGCGGTGACGTCATCTCCTTCGTGCAGAAGGTCGAGCACCTCACCTTCACCGAGGCGATCGAGCGGCTCGCGCAGAAGCTCGGCATGGAGCTGCACTACGAAGAAGGCGGCAAGCCCGGCGGCGGGGAGTCCCTCGGACGGCGCTCGCGGCTGGTCGAGGCGCACCGCGTCGCGCAGGAGTTCTACCACCACGCGCTGCTCAACGCCCCCGAGGCCAGGGCCGGCCGCGACTTCCTGCGCGAGCGCGGGTTCGACAGTGAGGCGGCCAAACGGTTCGGGGTCGGGTTCGCCCCGCGAGGTGGCGAAGACCTGTCGCGCCACCTGCGGTCCAAGGGTTTCACCGACGAGGAGCTCGTCCTGGGCGGGTTGTCGGGGCGGGGGAGCCGCGGGCTCTACGACCGGTTCCGTGGGCGGCTGGTCTGGCCGATCCGCGACATCACCGGTGACACGGTGGGGTTCGGCGCACGGCGCCTCTATGACGACGACCGGATCGCGGCCAAGTACCTCAACACCTCCGAGACCCCGATCTACAAGAAGTCCACGGTGCTCTACGGCCTGGATCTGGCGAAGAAATCCATTGCAGGAGAACGCAAAGCGGTCATCGTCGAGGGCTACACCGACGTCATGGCGTGCCAGCTGGCGGGGATCGAGGGTGCCGTGGCGACGTGTGGCACCGCCTTCGGTGTCGACCACATCAAGATGCTGCGCCGGATCATGCGCGACGAGGTCGACCTCGCGCCGGCCCGCGTCGTCTTCACGTTCGACGGCGACGCGGCGGGCCAGAAGGCAGCGATGCGTTCGTTCGCCGAGGACCAGCGCTGGGCGTCCCAGTCGTTCGTGGCGGTGGCCGACGGCGGCATGGACCCGTGCGAGCTGCGGATCGCCAAGGGCGACGACGCCGTCCGCCACCTCATCGACGACGCCGTGCCGCTGTTCGAGTTCGCGGTGCGCACCACGATCGACCGTTTCGACATGGTGACGGCCGAGGGGCGGGTGCAGGCCATGCGCGCGGCCGCGCCGATCGTGAACTCGATCCGCGACAGCTCGATGCGCCCCGAGTACATCCGCACCGTCGCGGGCTGGATCGGGGTCGAGGTGGAGCAGGTGCAGGCCGAGGTGTCGCGCGCCCAGCGAACGGCTGCCCGCGACGCCAAGGAGGCCAAGGACGCACCCGCCGGTCGCGAGCGTCGTCCTGATGCCGACACCGTGCCGGAGCCCTCCATCGAGGAGGCCCGAGCCGCCCTGCCGACGCCGGACCTGCGCGACCCGATCGTCTTCGCCGAGCGCCAGCTGCTCCAGACGCTGCTGCAGTACCCCGACAGCTTCACCACGGACGACGTCGACAAGGTGTCCGCCGACGCGTTCACCGCCCCTGCCCACCGGGCGGTCTTCGACGGGGTGCGCGGGGCCGGCGGGCCACAGCGCGGGCTGTCGGTGCAGGCCTGGGGCGACCGGGTCACGCAGGCCGCGCCACTGGCGGTCCACGGCCTCATCGCCGAGCTCGCCGTCGCGCCCTTGCCCACACGCATGGACAGGGCCACCGGCCTGCCCGAGCGCCGCTACATCGACGCCCTGCTCACTCGCGTCCAGGAGGTCTCCCTGACCCGCCGCATCGCCGACGCGATGTCGGCGATGCGGCGCATGGCCACCGACTCGCACTCCGACCCCGCGGCGGCGCGCACGCTCAGCACGCAGCTCCAGGAGCTCCAGCGCGAGCTCGCCACCCTGCGCGACCGGGCCTCCTGATGGCGCTCTCGCTGCGCCGTGCGGAAAGGCTGCCCACCCAGGTCCGCGAGGCCGTCGGACTGAGCGGCGGCGAACGAGTCCTCAGCTGGGGTCGGGAGGTGGCCAGCGGCACGACCGTGGTGGCCACCAACCATGCCCTGTGTGCCGTGGACGCAGCGGGAGTCCGGACGCTCGCCCGCCCGTGGCACGAGGTGGACGGGGGCACCTGGTCGGCCGAGCTCACCCAGCTGACCGTGACCTGGGTGGATGGTTCGAGGCCGTCGCAGTGGGTCCTGGGTGCCACGAGCCTGCTGCCGGAGACGCTGCGCGAACGCGTCCAGGCGAGCGTCGTCCTGGCCCAGCGGATCGAGCTGGGGCCGCGGCGGTGGGCCAAGGCGGTACTGCGCCAGGACCTGGCCACCGGCGACCTCGTCGAGCAGGTGGTGCTGGGTCGCGGGGTGCGCGCCGACGACGCCGAGATGACCGCCCGCACCGAGGCCGCGCTGGCCTACCTGCGCGAGCAAGTCGGCCGCTGACACCACGGCCCGGCCGTTTTCAGAACTGCGCGCATCCTTTGCTATGGTTGCGCAGCGCCGAACGCGGGGGACCGCAGACGGACATTCCCCTGTAGCTCAATTGGCAGAGCAGCCGACTGTTAATCGGCAGGTTGTTGGTTCGAGTCCAACCGGGGGAGCCACCACACCAACGAGGCCCCAGACCATCCGGTCCGGGGCCTTCGTCGTGCCTTCTCGAGTCAGGCGTGTCAGGCCGCTGCGCCTGCGCCGGCCGCGGCTGGCGCAGGGACGGCAGCGGCCTCGTGGATCGTCGTGCGGCCACGTTTGGACAGGCGCTTCTCGACCTTGCCCGCGACGACGGTCAGCGAGAAGTTGATGAGGATGAACAGGACCGCTGCCACGATGTAGGCCGGCAAGGTGTTCGCGAAGGCGGACCCCAGGGTCTTGGACCAGATGAGCAGCTCGCCGTAGGTGATGGCGAAGCCCAGCGCCGAGTCCTTGAGGATGACGACGAACTGCCCGATCAGCGCGGGCAGCATGGCGGTGATGGCCTGGGGCAGCTGGATCGAGCGCAGCGTCTGCGACTCGGTCAGCCCGATCGACAGGCCCGCCTCCGACTGGCCCTTGGGCAGCGAGAAGACGCCGGAGCGGACCAGCTCGGCAATGACCGACCCGTTGTAGAGCGTCAGGCCCGTGACGACTCCCGCGAGGGGTGCCGTCTCGCTGGAGAAGACACCGGAACGGGAGTAGTAGCCGTAGCTGGCGATCATCATGATGAGCACCGGGATGGAACGGAAGAACTCGACGACGACGCCCGACGCCCATCGGATCACCCGGTTGCTCGACAGCCGGCCGAGGCCGAAGAGCAGCCCGAAGGCCAGGGCCAGCGTGATGGAGATGACCGCGGCCTTGACGGTGCCCCAGAGCCCGATGAGCAGGTAGTCGCGCCAGACCGAGCGGTCGGTGACAAAGGGCTTCCACATGTAGCCCTGGAGCTGGTTCGCGTCCTGCATCTTGCGGACCACGATGTAGCCCGCGGCGACGACGAGCAGCACGCCGATGACGGAGAGCGTCGCGTGGCGTCGGCGCGCCTTGGGCCCCGGTGCGTCGAAGAGGACGGAGGCGCTCATCGCTTCACCGCCAGGCGCTGCGACAACGACGTGAAGAACACGCCCAGGGGCAGTGTGAGGATGACGAAGCCGATCGCGAAGATCAGGAAGACCGAGAGCGTGCCGGTCTCGTTCTCGATGACCTTCTGCATCAGGCCACCGGCTTCGGACGCGACGATGACGGCCGTGACCGTGGTGTTCTTGACGAGGGCGATGAAGTTGGAGCCGAGCGGGGCGATGGCTCCCCGGAACGCCTGGGGGAGGATCACCTCGCGCATGCCCTGTGAGAAGGTCAGGCCGATCGACCGAGACGCCTCCGCCTGACCGACCGGAACGGTGTTGACGCCAGACCGCAAGGCTTCGCACACGAAAGCCGCGTGGTAGACCGACAGCATCACGGCAGACCACCGCAGCGCGTTCTGCGTCACGTCGGCCTGGTCCAGGCTGAGGCCGAGGATGTACGTGAGTCCAAGGATGCTGAACAGCATGAGCAGGGTCAGCGGGGTGTTGCGGAAGACGTTGACGTACCAGGCGCCCAGCAGCCGCAGAACGCGTACTGGTGACAGTCGCATGACCGCGACGAGGGTGCCGATGACGAGGGAGCCGACCCCGGCGACCAGTGCGAGCCGGATGGTGACCCAGAACGCGTCGAGGATCTCGGTGCCGTAGGTGCTCAGGATGTCACCCATTCAGAACCTTCCGTTGGAGGGTCAACCGGACGAACGCTGCGGTATGCCGCCCGCTCGCGGGAGCGGGCGGCATACCAGTGCCAGTGCCTGACCGATCAGGTGCAGGCGTCCTGCTTGGGCGGGTTGGTGGCCTTGTCGACCTGGAACCCGGCCGGACCGAGGTTCTTGTCGACGGCCTTCTGCCACTCGCCGGAGGAGATCATCTTGGCGATCGCAGCGTTCATCTTCTCGCAGGTGGCGGTGTCGCCCTTCTTGAGACCGATGCCGTAGCGCTCCTCGGAGAAGGTCTTGCCGACGACCTTGAGCTTGCCCTTGTACTGGGCCTGCGAGGCGTAGCCGGCGAGGATCGTGTTGTCCGTCGTCAGGGCGTCGACGCCCTTGGAGACCAGGGCAGCCACGCACTCCGAGTAGGTGCCGAACTCCTGGAGCTGGACGCCCGGGTACTTGTCCTTCACCTTCTGGGCCGAGGTCGAGTTCGTGACCGAGCAGAGCTTCTTGCCGGTCATCGCCTCCGGGCCGGTGATGGAGGAGTCGTCGGCGCGCACGAGGAGGTCCTGGCCGGCGACGAAGTACGGGCCGGCGAAGGAGACCTTCTCCTTGCGGGCGTCGCTGATCGAGTACGTGCCCACGATCATCTCGACCTGACCGGTCGAGATGAGCGTCTCGCGCTGGGGCGTCGGAGCCTGGACCCACTGGATGTCGCCGGCCTCGTGACCGAGCTCCTTGGCCACGTAGGTAGCCACATCGACGTCGAATCCGGTGTACTTCGAGCCCTCCTTGAGCCCCATGCCCGGCTGGTCGAACTTGATGCCGACCTTGAACTTGCTGCCGCCACCACCGCCGTCCGAGCCGGAGTCCTTGGCGCTGTCGCCGCAGGCGGTCAGGCCGAGCGCGAGGACCGATGCGGCGGTCACTGCGCCAATCTGACGAATGTTCATTCCGTTTCCTCCTGATGTGTTGCCGCTGCGCTGGTGCGCCCCGGTGTGCAGTGCAGTGCGGGTCTGGATTGTCAGTGGGTCAGGATCTTGCCGAGGAAGTCCTTCGCGCGATCCGACTTGGGTGTGGTGAAGAAGCCCTCTGGGGTGTTCTCCTCGACGATCTGGCCGTCAGCCATGAAGACCACCCGGTTGGCTGCCTTGCGGGCAAAGCCCATCTCGTGGGTGACGACGACCATGGTCATGCCCTCCTTCGCCAGGGCCACCATGACGTCGAGGACCTCGGTGATCATCTCGGGGTCCAGGGCAGAGGTGGGCTCGTCGAAGAGCATCACTTTGGGGTCCATGGCGAGGGAACGGGCGATGGCCACCCGTTGCTGCTGTCCGCCGGAGAGCTGGGCGGGGAACTTCTGGGCCTGGTGGGCCACGCCGACGCGCTCGAGCAGCTCCATGGCGCGCTTCTGCGCCTCGGCCTTGGGGACCTTGCGGGCCTTGATCGGACCGAGGGTCACGTTGTCGAGGATCGTCTTGTGCGCGAACAGGTTGAAGGACTGGAACACCATGCCGACGTCGGCACGCAGCTTGGCCAGCTCCTTGCCCTCCTCGGGCAGGGGCACACCGTCGATGGTGATCGAGCCGGTCTCGAAGGTCTCGAGCCGGTTGATGGTGCGGCACAGCGTCGACTTGCCCGACCCCGAGGGGCCGATCACGACGACGACCTCGCCTTTGCCGATGGACAGGTTGATGTCCTGCAGGACGTGCAGCTCGCCGAAGTGCTTGTTGACGCCCTTGAGAACGACCAGTGGCTCCGTCATGTCCGGCAACCTATCGGTTTGTCGCGATCAGCGGATCCCTCAGGCTGCCACTGTCATGCAATAGCAACCCGACGCGAACGAGCCGTCAGGCGTGAATGCCGGCCTGCCCGACCGCCTCGGTCTGGACGGACGGTCACGGCGGGAGCACGCTTGACCCATGAGGTTCCTCGACCTGCTCGCCTGGGTCGCACTGGTGGTTGCGGTCGCCGGGTACGTCGTGGGCCTGCGGTACAGCCGGCACACCGACGAGGCCGAGCGGGGCCTGGTGGCGTGGATGGTTCTCGCGTGGGTGGCGGTCGCCTGGCTCGTGGCCAGTGAAGTGACGTAGCCACCTCGCCGGCGTGACGGAAATCGGGGCCCAGAAGCCCAACTCGGGCCGTTCGTCATGGGGTCCGCCTCGTCCGTTCGGTGGGACCTCCCGTCGGCGGGCCCGATGTGGCAGGGAAAGGCGGCCCGGGTTTGTAGCCTTTCCGCATGAGTGAGCCGAGCTCCCCCGTCAGTGACGCCAGGACGCTGTCCGCCGAGGAGCGTGCCGACCTGGTGCGCTTGCTCCGCCACGGTGCCTGGCGGCCGTTCGGCGGCCCGCAGGGCGAGTAGGCCCCATGCGCGGGACCTCGACAGCCGGGGGCTGTGTCAAGGATCAGCCGAAACACCTGTCAAGCATCAGCCGAAACCACTTCGACACTGGTGGGGCAGGTCGGGCTTGAACCGACGACCGACGGATTATGAGTCCGCTGCTCTGACCGACTGAGCTACTGCCCCGGCACCAGCTCGGCATGCACCGGCTGGGCGCCGTGAGCCTACCGCCCAGCCCACAGGCAACCCACGGTCTGTGGAGGTCTGCGTCATAGGGCGCGGTTGCACGGTGGAGCTCCACCACCGAAGGAGCACCTCATGAAGATCCGAATCGTCCCCGTGGCCGCCGGTCTCGCTGCCGCCGCCGGCATCGCCATCACCGGAGCGTCCCTGGCCAGCGCCGATGCGACCTCACCGACATCGACCGGTGCCGCCTACGGCCAGGTCGCGCCGGGCCAGGGGGAGGCCCCCCAGGGCAACGGCAACACCGACCCGAGCAAGCCGATGCGTTCGGACGAGACATTGCTGACCGGTGACGTGGCGGCCAAGGTCACGGCCGCGGCCAAGGCCAAGGAGCCCACCGCCACCATCGAGCGCGTCGAGACCGACTCGGACGGCGTCTACGAGGCTCACATGGTTCGCACCGACGGCACCCACATCATCGTCCAGATCGACAAGGGCTTCGCGGTGACCAACGTCCAGGTGGGTGGCGCCGGCGGACCGGGCGGCCGCGGGAGCGCGCCGACGGCCCCTTCGGGCGAGTCCAGCTCGACCACCTGAGCCGGCCCGCCGCGGGTCACGACACACAAGGGACCTGACACCAGAGGTGCCTGTATGCCGCGTGGTCACCACGCGGCATACCGGCACCTCTGGTGTGGTCGCCAGGCCGCTGTTCCGCGAGGCGACTGTTCCATGAGATGACACTGAGGTTGGTGTGGGTGCTGGTGCCTGAGTGCTTCGTGGTGCACAATGGGCGAGCACGCCAACTGAAGATGCGACAAGCAGCCAGGCCAGCAGGTGACGAGGTTCGTGGGGAAGACGTCCCTCGCACACCGAAGGAGGCCCGGATGTCTGTCGCGATGCCGCGTGTCATGACCCGCGGGGTGGTGTTCATTCACTCCACCCCCAAAGCGCTGTGCCCGCACATCACCTGGGCACTGGAGGCCGCGCTCGATGGCCGGGTGGCCATCGACTGGACGCCCCAACCTGCCGGTGCCGCACTTGTCCGCGCGGAGCTCGCGTGGGCAGGGGTGCAAGGCACCGGCGCCAAGCTCGCCTCGACGCTGCGTGGGTGGGACAACCTGCGCTACGAGGTGACCGAGGAGCCCAGCGCCGGGTCGGACGGCTCACGCTGGTCCCACACGCCTGCCCTGGGGATCCACCACACGTGGACCTCCGCCTCCGGCGACGCGGTCATCAACGAGGACCGCCTGCGCGAGGTGCTGCGCCTGTCCCAGGGCTCTCCCGAGGCCATGGTCGAGATGGTCGAGGAGCTGCTCGGCACCGACTGGGACGCCGAGCTGGAGCCGTTCCGGTACGCCGGCGACGGGGCTCCGGTGCGCTGGTTGCACAAGGTGGGCTGAGCGGGTCCGACCTGCCGCGCTGACCTGCACGTTTCGAGGATTCGGCTGGGCGTTGGGTAACCTAGCGCGCTGACCGACGACTCTGGAGGAATGCGTGACCCGCCCCAACCTACTTGTGGGGGCGCTGGCTGCAGTCTGTGTGGGGACGCTGCTGTGGTGCGCCCGGCTCATCCTGGCCGCCGACCTGCCCCGTGGTGCGCACATCGCATCGTGGAGCCTGTGGGTGGTGGCAGTGGTGGCCGTCCTGACTCTCATCGCCTATGTTCGCGAGTTCCTGCGACACCGGCAGCAAGCAGGGCGTGACGCCAGCTGGAAGCCCCTGCCGTCCCTGGTCCTGCTGTGGATCGGCGGGCTGACGGCCCTGATGTCCTTCGCCTTCATCCTCCCGAGCAAGGCCTCGTCGGAGGGTGCGTCCGCACCGGCCAAGGCCGGCACCTCGTTGACCGCGACCCCGACCCCGATGGCCACCACCGGTGCATCGGACGTGGCTCGGCCGGCGACCTCCTCGACCTCCTCGCGGTCCAAGGCGTCTCGCACGGCGCCGCCTGCCCCGGCCGCGACCACGTCGCAGAGCAGCTCGACGGGCGCAGCGCCGGCTCCACGGACCACGACACCGACGCCGTCGACCACCACGTCGCCCCTGATCGACATCCACATCCTCCCGACGCAGGCCCAGCACACGAAGCCGCCGGGTCACTAGCAGCTGCAGAGGACCCTCTGTCGCACCGCGGGTGCGGTGAGACCAAGGACGCCCGCCCCCAGGTCTGGGGGCGGGCGTCTCTCGTCTGCCTGGTGCCGGCTCTGGCCAGCCGGCGCTGAAGCCTTGCCTAGATGCTGGTGAAGACCACCGCTACGTTGTGGCCACCGAAGCCGAACGAGTTGTTGAGCGCCGCGATGTCGCCGTCCGGCAGCGTGCGCGCC
The DNA here is from genome assembly GCF_056403895.1 of Pedococcus sp. P2_E5. Classification (NCBI taxonomy): domain Bacteria; kingdom Bacillati; phylum Actinomycetota; class Actinomycetes; order Micrococcales; family Intrasporangiaceae; genus Pedococcus; species Pedococcus sp. P2_E5. The sequence continues at coordinate 29,232 of NZ_JBFUEP010000009.1, read as the reverse complement.
TCACCGTGCACGACGTCGAGCTTGATCGCGGGATCGAAGTCGTCCAGGTTGATCGTGGCGGGAGCGAGCCGGTGGTGCAGGGCGAGGATCGTGAGGACGCCCTCGAGGGCCCCGGCCGCCCCGAGGAGGTGACCGGTCATCGACTTCGTGGCGCTGACCGGCATACCGTCGGTGTCGTCGCCGAAGGCGCGACGGATGGCGTTCGACTCCGCCACGTCACCGACCGGGGTCGAGGTGGCGTGTGCGTTCACGTGCACGATGTCCTTGGGGGTCAGGCCCGCTCGCTTAACGGCCTCGACCATGGCCCGGGACGCGCCGGCACCTTCGGGCTCCGGCGCCGCGATGTGGTGGGAGTCCGAGGACATGCCCACGCCACCGATCTCGGCATAGATCCTGGCGCCACGGGCCTTGGCCGCTTCGTACTCCTCGAGCACGATCACGGCCGCACCCTCGCCCAGGACGAAGCCGTCACGGCCGGTGTCGTAGGGGCGTGAGGCGCGCTCGGGGTCGTCGTTGCGGGTCGACAAGGCCTGCATCGCGGCGAACCCGGCGATGGGCAGCGCGTGGACCGCGCCCTCCGTGCCGCCGGCGACCGCGATGTCGGCACGGCCGTTGCGGATCATCTCGTAGGCATACCCCATCGCCTCGAGCCCGGAGGCGCAGGCGGAGACGGGCGTGTGGGCTCCGGCACGGGCGCCGATCTCCAGAGAGACGGCAGCCGACGAGGCGTTGGGCATGAGCATGGGCACGGCCAGGGGGAAGACCCGGCGCGGTCCCTTCTCGCGCAGGTTGTCCCACTGGTCGAGCAGCGTCCAGACGCCGCCGATGCCGGTGCCGATGCAGGCGGCGAGACGTTCGGGGTCGACCTCCGGGGAGCCGGCGTCGGCCCAGGCCTCGCGGGAGGCGATGAGGGCGTACTGGGCGCTGGGGTCGAGCCGGCGCACCTCGACCTTGGTCAGCACGTCCAGTGGCTGGGTGTGGATCGTGGCTGCGAACTTCACCGGGAGCTCGTACTTCTCCACCCAGTCGAAGGGCATGGTCTTCGCGCCTGACCGTCCGGCCAGGATGGCGTCCCACGTGTCGGGGACGTTGCCGCCCACCGGGGTGGTGGCTCCGAGGCCTGTGACGACGACACGTCGTTCGGCGGTCATGGCTGGGTCTGCTCCTTCGTCGGGGTGGTGCGGTGGCGGGGCGCCGGTTGCGGGGTGGCGGCCGAGCAGCATCGGTATGCCGCGTGGCCGCCACCCGCGCTGGGTTCAGACCGGCTCAGCCCTGGTTCTTGGCGATGAAGCTGACGGCGTCGCCGACGGTCTTGAGGTTCTTGACCTCGTCGTCGGGGATCCGCACGCCGAACTTCTCCTCGGCGTTGACGACGATGGTCATCATCGACAGCGAGTCGATGTCGAGGTCGTCGGTGAAGGACTTCTCGGACTGCACCGACTCGGTGTCCAGCCCGGTCTCCTCGTTGACGATCTCGGCCAGACCCTCGAGGATCTCCTGCTCGCTCTGCGCCATCCGGCTCAGCTCCTTCATTCTGTTGACGTGACAGCCTCTTGGTGTCACTGGTGTTGGGCACGTGCTGTGGTCACTGCGGTGGCCCGGATCACCCGCGGGCCGGCGGGAGTCTGGTCAGGGGAGGACGACGACCTGCGCGGCATAGACGAGGCCGGCACCGAAGCCGATCTGGAGGGCGAGCCCCCCATGGGCCACCTCGCCCTCGCGGAGCATGCGTTCGGTGGCGAGGGGGATCGAGGCGGCGGACGTGTTGGCGGTCTCGGCGATGTCGCGTGCGACGGGGATGTCGGCGGGCAGCTTGAGCTGCTTGATCATGGCGTCGATGATCCGCATGTTGGCCTGGTGCGGGATGAAGGCGTCAAGGTCCTCCGCGCGCACACCGGCGGCATCGAGAGCCTTCTGGGCGACAGGGGCCATTCCCCAGACGGCCCAGCGGAAGACCGACTGCCCGGCCATGCCGATGGCGGGCCAGCCCAGGTCGCCGTCACGGACCTCGACCCACGAGTCCCGCTGCGAGATGGTCTTCCACTGCGAGCCGTCCGAACCCCACACGGTGGGGCCGATGGACGGGGTGTCCGACGGGCCGATGATCGCGGCTCCGGCGCCGTCACCGAAGATGAAGGCCGACCCCCGGTCCTTCATGTCCGTGAAGTCGGAGAGCTTCTCGACCCCGACGACGAGGACGTGGCGGGCGCTGCCGCCGCGGACCATGTCGCTGGCCAAACTCACGGCATGGCAGTACCCCGCACAGGCGGCGGAGATGTCGAAGGCTGCACCGCGGATGCCGAGGCGGTCGGCGAGAATCGGTGCGGCTGCAGGGGTCTGGTAGGGGTGGGTGACCGTGGCCACGACCACCGCATCGACGTCGGACGCCTCGAGCCCGGCTGCGGTGAGCGCCTCGCGCGTGGCCGCCTCGGACATGTCGACGACGCTCTCGTCCTTGGCCGCGAACCGGCGGCTCTTGATGCCCGAGCGCTCCTGGATCCACTCGTCGGAGGAGTCGATCGCCTCGACGAGCTCTGAGTTCATGACGACGCGCTCGGGTCGGTAGCCACCGACGCCCATGATGCGTGCGTAGGTCGCTCCCTCGGCGGGGGTGATGAAGCCGGTGCCCTTGGGGGCTGGTGCGGTCATGTCAGGCCTCTTGCGCGTCGGTGGGAAAGGAACGTGGGGAGGCGGGGTCGCCGCCGTGGTCGCGAACCAGCTGCTGCGCCGCCTCGAGGTCGTCGGGCGTCTTGACTGCCAGTGTGGCAACTCCGGGCATCGCACGCTTGGCGAGGCCGACGAGGGTGCCTGCCGGGGCCAGCTCGATCATCGCGGTGACGCCGAGGTCGACCATGGTCTGCATGCACTGGTCCCAGCGGACCGGGCTGCTCACCTGCTTGACCAGGCGGGCCAGGGCGTCGGACCCACTCGCCACGGGCTGGCCGTCGGCGTTGGACAGGAGGGTGACGCCCGGGTCGCTGACGTCGAAGTCTGCGGCGAGCTGCTCGAGGGCCTCGACCGCAGGCGACATGTGGGCGGTGTGGAAGGCCCCGGCCACCTGCAGCGCGATGACCCGCGTCTTGGCGGGAGGGTCCGCGGCCAGGGCCGCGAGCTGGTCGAGGGTGCCGGCGGCGACCGTCTGGCCGGCGCCGTTGGCGTTGGCGGCGGTGAGGCCGTGGCGGTTGAGCGCCTCGGCGACCTCGACGGGGTCGCCTCCGAGCACCGCGCTCATGCCGGTCGGAGCGAGGGCGCTGGCGGCGGCCATCCCGGCCCCGCGCTCACGGACGAACACCATCGCGTCGTGGTCGGACAGCGCGCCCGCGAAGGCGGCAGCCGTGATCTCGCCGACCGAGTGCCCGGCGGTGACCCCGACCGGGCTGGTGGGCCCGTCGGGGAGCAGGACGGCAGCCGTGGCAAGGCCCGCGGCAACGATGAGCGGCTGGGCCACCGCGGTGTCCTTGATGGTCTCGGCGTCCGAGGTGGTGCCGTGCGCGACCAGGTCGAGTCCCGCGACCTCGGACAGCGACTCGAGCCGCTCGCGGAACGCCGACAGCTCGAGCCACGGGGTGAGGAAGCCGGGGGTCTGGGAGCCCTGTCCCGGGCAGACGATTGCTAGCACGCTCCCAGCCTTGCGGTCCGGCCGTGACCTCAGCGTGACCGTTTGGCACGAACATCCGGCACGACATTTGGAGGATGTCTACAAAGAGGACGGTGCGGGACCGGGGCGGCGGCGTCACCTCCCGACACCGGTGACGCCCCTTCTAGGCGCCCGTGCTGGGCCTGGGAGCGGTGGTGAAGGGTCGGCTGAGCCTGCCGAGGGCCAGGGCGATCCGCACCGTGTGGGCGTCGTGCGGGTCGGTGAGCTGGTAGCCGGTGAGGTCGGCGATCTTGCCCAGGCGGTAGCGCACCGTGTTGGGGTGCACGAACAGCACGCGCGCAGTGCCCTCCAGGCCGCCGCCGGTCTCGAGGTAGGCCGAGGCGGTCTCGAGCAGGCCGCCGCTGCTGGACGACAACGGGTGCCAGATGCGGTCGAGGAGGAGCGCCCGGGCCGGGGCGTCGCCCACGAGGACGCGCTCGGCGAGCAGGTCGTCGGCGGTCACCGGGCGGGGGGCGCCCGGCCAGGCGTGGGCGCAGGACTGTCCGGCCAACGCGGCCCGCGCCGACCGGCCGGCCGCGAACAGGTGAGGCACCGTGGGTCCCACGACGAGCGGTCCGTCGCCGAAGTGGTCGGCGACCGCGAGGGCGGCCGTCATGGGGTCGTCGACATTGCCGAGGATGCAGACGAGCCGGCGTCCCTGGACGGCAATGAGCGTGTCCACACCGACGCGTTCGGCCGCACGCCGCAGCCCGTCCACGATGCCCGCCGAGCCGCCCGGGGGTGTGCTGCCCGCGACGACGGCGACCCTCGTCGTGGAGCCCCAGCCGAGGGCCGCGGCGCGCGACTGCATCGAGTCGTCGGCCTCGCCACGCAGCACCGCGTCGACCACCAGGCCCTCGAGCCGGGCGTCCCAGGCGCCGCGCGCCTCGGCGGCGTGGGCGTAGACCTCGGCGGCAGCGAACGCGATCTCCCGTGAGTAGCGCAACACCGACTCGCGCAGCGCCTGTTCCTCGCCGGGCTCGGCGAGCGCTGTGGCGTCCTGCTCGACGACGTCCACGACGGACCGCACGAGGTCGAGGGTCTGGCGCAGGGTGATCGACCTGGTCAGCTCACGTGGGGCCGTCCCGAACACGTCGGCGGTCACCGGGGTCTGGTCACCGCCGGCCCTGAGCCAGGCGATGAACGCGGCAATGCCGGCCTGGGCCACCAGCCCCACCCACGAGCGGTCCTCGGCCGAGAGCACGCGGTACCAGTCGTGGGCCGCCTCCATCCGCCTGGTCGCGGCCGACGAGAGCTCGCCCGCAGACCGCTCGACCCGTTGCAGGGTGGCGGTCGACGTGGTCACGCGAGTGGCCGGCATCCGCCCATTCTATTTGTATGCCGCCCACAACCGTGGCGGTGCGGCCGCCGACGGTTCGGCCGGGCTTCACCCGCTCGACACCGCGTGGTCGCCCGCCGCGACCCGGCAGTTCCTAGCGTCGTGGCCATGACCAGAACCCTCCCTGCCCTCGTCGTCACCGGGGCCCTCGTCCTCGGCTCCACGGTCGCGTCCAGCGCCACCGCCACCGCCGGATCGGCCACCGCGGACACCGCCCGCACGGCGACCGCCACCGTCCCGTTGGTGCTGGCCCACCGGGGCGCCTCCGGGTACCGGCCCGAACACACGGTGGCCGCCTACGAGCTGGCCGTCGCCATGCACGCCGACTACATCGAGCCCGACCTCGTCATGACCAAGGACGGCGTCCTCGTCGACCGCCACGAACCTGAGATCTCGGGGACGACCGACGTCGCCGACCACACCGAGTTCGCCGCCCGCAAGACCACCAAGCTGCTCGACGGCGTCTCGACGACCGGGTGGTTCACGGAGGACTTCACGCTGGCGGAGCTGCGGACCCTGCGTGCCAAGGAGCGGCTGCCCCAGATCCGCCAGGAGAACACCCTCTACGACGGGCGGTACGCAGTCCCGACCTTCGAGGAGGTGCTGGAGCTGCGGGACAGGCTCTCCAAGGAGTACGGCCGCGAGGTCGGGGTCATCCCCGAGATCAAGCACTCGACCTACTTCCACAGCAAGGGGCTCAACCCCGAGGCCGCGCTCATGAAGCTCCTGGACGAGTACCACCTCAACCGCACCAAGGCACCGGTGTGGGTGCAGAGCTTCGAGCTCGGCAACCTCGTCGCGCTTCGCCGGACCTACGGCTACAAGGCCAACGAGGTGTTCCTGGCGAGCGGGACCGGCGCGCCCTTCGACCTGGCCAGCAGCGGCGATCCCCGCACCTACGCCGACCTGCTCGCCCCCGCGAGCCTCACGCAGCTGTCGGGCACGATCGACGGCATCGGCCCCGACAAGAACCTCGTGGTGCCGCGCCGCGGAGACGGCACCCTGGGCAGTCCCACCGGACTGGTTGCCGCCGCCCACGCGGCCGGCCTCAAGGTCACGCCCTACACGTTCCGCGCCGAGAACACCTTCCTGCCCACCGACTACCGGGTCGGCACGAACCCGGCGGACTACGGCAGGGCTGTGGACGAGGTCGGGGTGTTCCTGCGGGCGGGCGTGGACGGGGTCTTCTGCGACCAGCCCGACATCTGCGTCACCGCCCGCAAGGAGTTCCTCGGTCACTGACTCGGTCCGTGACCCCGGCACTGATCGCGGGCTGACTGCGTGTGCTCAGCCGGCGTGCTCCCGCCAGGAGTGCGCCGGCTCGTAGCCCAGCAGCCGTCGTGCCTTGTCGATGCCCAGCAGGGTCTCGTGCTCGCCGAGGTCCTTGCGCACCTCGACACCGGGGAACACCTCGGCCATGAGGTCCGCGCTCGAGCGGCCCATGACGGTGTCGGCGTTGGCGATGACGAAGACCTCGCACCCGGGCTCGGTCCGCTCGAGTCCCAGCCGCACGGCCTGCGCGCCGTCGCGACCGTCGATGTAGCCCCAGAGGTTCCACCTGCGCAGTGACGCGTCGGCGTCGAAGGACGGGAAGGCCGCGTAGTCCTCGGGGTCCATGACGTTCGAGAACCGCAGGCCGACCATCGTCAGCTCGGGGTCCCAGCGGCAGAAGTGCCGGGCCATCTCCTCCTCGAGTGCCTTGTTCAGCGAGTAGGTCGACTCGGGCCGCGGGTGGTACTCCTCGTCGACGGGGACGTAGGGCGGGGGAGTGTCGAAGGGCAGGCCGAGGACGGTCTCGCTCGAGGCCCAGACGATGCTGCGGACCTTGAGGGCGCGGGCTGCGGCGAAGACGTTGTAGGTTGCGGCCGAGTTGTTCGCGAAGGTCGCCGCGTTGGTGGTCAGGCCGGAGGCGGGGATCGCCGCGAGGTGCACCACGGCGTCCACGGGGGTCGAGTGCTCGTCGGTGCCGCCAGAGAAGGCCTCGAGCACCTGGCCGTAGTCGGTCAGGTCGACGGTGATGAACGGCGTCGCCGGGGAGGCGGGCCGGGTCCGGTCGAGCGCGAGCACGTCGTACCCGTGCTCGGCCAGGTGGGCGACGACGGTGCGGCCGAGCTTGCCGGTGGAGCCGGTGACGGCGACGCGGCGTCGGGTGGTCGGTGCGGGCTGTGAGGTCACTCCCTCATCCTGCCCCAGCCTGCGCCCCACCCCAACAACAAGGTATGCCGCCCGCTCAGGTGAGCGGGCGGCATACCTTGTCGTGCAAGAGGTTTCACCAACTGATCATGGTCAGACCGGTGTCAGCTGTCGCCTCCGGCGTTGCCGGACGTGCCGGCGGTGACGTCGAGGAGGCGATAGCGGGCCGCGGCCTCGCGGGCCACGCCGCCGTCGACCTCGCCACGCTGGACGAGCATCTGCAGGGCGCGCACCGCCACGGACGGGCCGTCGATGTGGAAGAACCGCCGGGCCGCAGGGCGGGTGTCGGAGAACCCGAACCCGTCGGCGCCGAGCGAGGCGAAGTCTCCGGGCACCCACTGCTGGATCTGGTCCTGCACCTGGCGCATGTAGTCGGAGACGGCGACGACCGGACCGCGCGTGTCCCGGAGCCGCTCGGTGACGTAGGGGGTGCGGGCCTCGCCCTCGGGGTGGAGGAAGCGCTGCTCGTCGCAGGCCATCCCGTCCCGACGCAGCTCGCTCCACGACGTCACGGACCACACGTCGGCGACGACGCCCCAGTCGTTGCGCAGCAGGTCCTGCGCCTCGAGGGCCCACGGCACACCGACACCCGAGGCGAGGAGCTGCACGCGCGGGGCGTCGTCCGGCAGCCCGTCGGGGATGCCCGGGGCGAACAGGTGCATGCCCCGCAGGATCCCCTCGTGGTCGACGTTCTCGGGCTCCTGCGGCTGGCTCATCGGCTCGTTGTAGACGGTGATGTAGTAGATGACGTTCTCCGGGTCGTCGCCGTACATCCGGCGCAGCCCGTCCTCCATGATGTGCCCGATCTCGAACCCGAACGCCGGGTCGTAGGAAACCACGGCCGGGTTGGTCGCCGCCAGCAGCGGGCTGTGGCCGTCGGCGTGCTGCAGGCCCTCACCGGTGAGGGTCGTGCGACCGGCGGTGGCACCGATGAGGAACCCCCGAGCCATCTGGTCGGCGGCCGCCCAGATCGAGTCGGCGGTGCGCTGGAAGCCGAACATCGAGTAGAAGACGTAGATCGGGACCATCGGCTCGCCGTGGGTGGCGTACGACGTGCCGGCCGCGGTGAACGCCGCCATCGAGCCCGCCTCGTTGATGCCGAGGTGCAGGATCTGGCCGTCCTTGGCCTCCTTGTACGCGAGCATCAGCTCCGCATCGACGGAGGTGTACTTCTGGCCGTGTGGGTTGTAGATCTTGATCGTCGGGAAGAACGAGTCCATGCCGAAGGTGCGGGCCTCGTCGGGGATGATCGGCACGACTCGCTTGCCGAACTCCTTGTCGCGCATGAGCTCCTTGAGCAGCCGGACGAACGCCATCGTCGTGGCGATCTGCTGCTTGCCGGTGCCCTTCTTGACGACGTCGTAGGCCGAGTGGTCGGGCAGCTTGAGCGGCTCGTGCTGCACGCGGCGCACGGGCAGCGGCCCTCCGAGCTTCTCGCGGCGCTCGAGCAGGTACTTGATGCTCGGGTCGTCGGGTCCGGGGTGGAAGTAGGGCGGGGAGTAGGGGTCCTTCTCCAGCACCTCGTCCGAGATCGGCAGCTTGAGGCTGTCGCGCAGGCCCTTGAGGTCGTCGAGGGTGAGCTTCTTCATCTGGTGGGTGGCGTTGCGGCCGGCGAAGTGGCTGCCGAGGCCGTAGCCCTTGATCGTCTTGGCCAGGATCACGGTCGGCTGCCCCGTGTGGTTCATCGCCGCCTGGTAGGCCGCGAACACCTTGCGGTAGTCGTGGCCGCCGCGCTTGAGGCGCCACCAGATGTCCTCGTCCGACCAGTCCTTGACCATCTCGCGGGTGCGCGGGTCGCGGGCGAAGAAGAAGTCCCGGACGTACTTGCCGTCGTTGGCGCGGAAGGTCTGGTAGTCGCCGTCGCTCGTGGTGTTCATGAGGTGCACGAGGGCACCGTCGCGGTCCTGGGCCAGCAGCGGGTCCCACCCGCGACCCCAGACCACCTTGATGACGTTCCAGCCCGCGCCGCGGAAGAACGCCTCGAGCTCCTGGACGATCTTGCCGTTGCCACGGACCGGGCCGTCGAGGCGCTGCAGGTTGCAGTTGACGACGAAGGTGAGGTTGTCGAGCTCCTCGCCGGCCGCCAGCTGGAGCAGGCCGCGCGACTCCGGCTCGTCCATCTCGCCGTCGCCGAGGAACGCCCACACGTGCTGCTGGCTGGTGTCCTTGACGCCGCGGTTGTGCAGGTACTTGTTGAACTGCGCCTGGTAGATGGCGTTCATCGGCCCGATGCCCATCGACACCGTCGGGAACTGCCAGAAGTCGGGCATCAACCGCGGGTGCGGGTAGGACGGCAGCGCGACCGGCTGCCCGCCGACGATGTGGCTCTTCTCCTGGCGGAACCCGTCGAGCTGGTCCTCGGACAGGCGGCCCTCGAGGAAGGCGCGGGCGTACATGCCGGGGGAGGCGTGCCCCTGGAAGAAGACCTGGTCGCCGCCGCCCGGGTGGTCGGGCCCGCGCCAGAAGTGGTTGAAGCCGACTTCGTAGAGGGTGGCGGCCGAGGCGTACGTGGAGATGTGGCCACCGACGCCGATGCCGGGCCGCTGCGCGCGGTGCACCATGACCGCGGCGTTCCAGCGCAGGTAGGCGCGGTAGCGGCGCTCGACCTCCTCGTCGCCGGGGAACCAGGGCTCCTGCTCGGGCGAGATGGTGTTGATGTAGTCGGTCGCCGTCAGCGACGGGACCCCGACCTGCATCTCCCGGGCGCGCTCGAGCAGCTTGAGCATGACGTAGCGAGCCCGCTGCCGGCCGCCCTCCTCGATGACCCCGTCGAGGGAGTCGAGCCACTCCTTGGTCTCCTCGGGGTCGATGTCCGGGAGCTGGCTGGGGATGCCGTTGAGAATGGGTCCGGCTTCCTCACGTGCGGCCACGGTCGTGGGTCCTTTCTCGCGCCAGTGTTGACGAGGGGTCGCGGGGTTGCCTGCGGCCTCCTCGTCCATCTTCCACCCCAAAGAGGCGCAGGTCACAACCGGAGGTGGCTACTGGCCAGTATGCGAAGCACGGGCAAACCGCGTCGGCTCACAGGCCGAGGCGGTGGCCGCCCGCGTAGACCGTCAGGCGCGGCGGGCGGGCGAACCCCACGAGCGTCAGGCCGGACTCAGTGGCCAGCTCGACTGCCAGCGACGAGGGAGCCGACACCGCGACCAGGGCCGGCACCCCGGCCATCACGGCCTTCTGCACCAGCTCGAAGCTGGCCCGCCCGCTGACGACCAGGACGTGCCCGGTCAGCGGCAGCAGCCCCTCGCGGCCGGCCCAGCCGACCACCTTGTCGACGGCGTTGTGCCGGCCGACGTCCTCGCGCACGACCAGGGGTTCGCCGTCGGCCGTGAAGATCCCGGCCGCGTGGAGGCCACCGGTCCGGTCGAAGACCTTCTGCCCGGTCCGCAACGTGTCGGGCAGGCTCGCGACCACGGCAGGTGACAGCCGCAGCGGGTCGTCGGCCACGGCATACGGGCTGGTCGCGGTGATGGCGTCGATGCTCGTCTTCCCGCAGACGCCGCAGGCGCTGCTCTGGTAGCCCGACCGGGCGGTGCGCCCCAGGTCGGGCACGACGTCCGGTGCCAGCGTCACGTCCACCACGTTGTAGGTGGGGGAGCCGGACTCGTCCTCGTCGAGGCAGTGCATCAGCTGGCGCACCTGGTCGGCCCTGCGCAGGACGCCCTCGGTGAGCAGGTTGCCCAGCGCGAGGTCGAAGTCGTCGCCCGGCGTGCGCATCGTGACGGTGACCGAGGTGCCGGCCACGCGGATCTCGAGGGGCTCCTCGACAGCGAGGGTGTCCGGCCGGGCCGTCGACCGGACCCCGTCCGAGGTCACCTCGACCCGGATCGCCGGCGTCCGCCTCGTCACCCGTCCCACCCGAGCAATGTATGTCGCGGGCCCGGGTCGATCACCGGCGGATAGGTTGGGAGACGTGAGCGACGCCCCCATCGACCAGTCCCCGTCCCCCGATGAGGTCCGCCTCTTCGGCGACACCGGTATGCCGTGGCGCCCCGTGTCGCCCAGGCTCGCGACCGCGCGGCTGCTCGTCCTGTCGGTGTTCCTCGTGCCCCCGCTGCTCGCCCTGCTGGCGCTCGCCGTGTTCGTCTGGACGTGGTTCTGGGTGGGGGCCGCGGTCGTCGCGGTCGCCCTCGCCGTGGGTGCGTGGCTGATCAGTCGCCAGGTCCCCGCGATCACCTGGGCCGAAGGTGCCGAGGAGCTGGTGGTCCGCCGAGGACGGATGTTCCGCACCCTGGTGAGCGTGCCCTACGGCCGGCTGCAGTTCGTCGACGTCCAGTCCGGCCCGCTCGGGCGGCGGTTCGACATGGCGACCGTCGAGCTGCACACCGCCTCGCCGCAGAGTGGCGGCCAGATCCCCGGGCTGCCGACGGCCGAGGCCGAGGCCCTCCGTGAGCGCCTCGCGGCCAGGGGCGAGTCCCAGCGGGCCGGCCTGTGAGCGCAGTCGAGCCGACGCCGGTCCCGGCGACGGAGCCGGCTCCCGAGACCGAGTGGCGGCACCTGCATCCCCTCTCACCCCTGCTCAAGGGCGGCATCGCGTTCGTCGCCGTGCTGGCCTACGTCGTGTCGCAGCAAGTGGACTCGTTCTTCGGTGCCCAACGCGACGACCCCACCCAGGGCCACCTGGGCTGGGCCGCGATCGCGGTCGTCGTCGTCCTTCTCGGCATCATCGCCGGTGCGTGGGTGTCCTGGCGGTTCTCCCGTTTCCGCGTCGCCGACACCCTCATCGAGCTGCGGACCGGCGTGGTCTACCGGCAGCACCGGCAGGTGCGGTTCGACCGGATCCAGGCCGTGGACCTCGGTCGGCCACTGCTGGCTCGGCTCACGGGACTGTCGGAGGTCGTGGTCCAGTCCGCCGGTGGCAAGGACTCTCACCTCAAGCTGTCGTTCCTCACCGACGCCCAGGCCCAGCAGGTCCGCGAGCAGCTGATGGCCCTCGCCGGGCGCAGCGACGAGGTCGTCGGATCCATGGCTGCTGCGCCGAGCGGGATGCCGGAGTGGGGCGGCACCCGGCTGTCGGACGAGGACTACGCCGACCTGCCTGCTCCGGAACCCGTGGGCCACCGCATTCTCGCGATCCCGAACTCGCGCATCCTGCAGTCCATCTTCTACAGCGGCCCCGGAGCCGTCATCCTGCTCGCGGTGCCCGCTCTCGTGGTCTCGGTGGCGCTCGGCGTGCCCGAGATGGTGGCCTGGCTCGGCCCGATGACCTTGGCCGTGGGCACGTCCCACCTCAAACGACTCACCCAGGAGTGCAACTTCGAGCTGCTCCACCAGGTCGACCGGCTGCGGATCCGGCACGGCCTCACCGACCTGCGGACGACCACGGTGCCGCTGCACCGCATCCAGGCGGTCGAGGCGCGCCAGCCGCTGCCGTGGCGGCTGACCGGCTGGTGGCGGATCCAGGTCAACGTCGCCGGTGCGGGTGCCGGCGACGACGTCACCCAGACGGTGCTGATGCCGGTGGGCAACCGCGAGGAAGCCCTTCAGGTCCTCGCTCTCGTGCACCCCGGCATACCTCGGGCCGCGGCTCTCGCCGCGCTGGAAGGGGAGGGCACGGCAGAGGGGTTCGTCACCGCGAGCCGGCGAGCCAGGGCCTTCGACCCCCTCGGCTGGCGACGACAGGGGTATGCCGTGGTGCCCGGAGGTCTGCTCACCCGCCGCGGCGCGTGGTACCGCGCCGCCCAGTTCGTGCCGCACGCGCGCATCCAGTCGCTCACGGTGGAGCAGGGCCCGGCGCAACGCCGTCGCGGCGTCGCCACGGTCAAGCTGCTGTCGACGGTCGGCCCGGTCTCACCGGTCGTCGCCCACCTCGACGAGCCCGAGGCGGTCCGACTGCTGGCCGAACAGGTGGTCCGCTCGGGCCACGCCCGCCAGCAGGCCCAGCTCCGCTGACCTAGCGCGCTTCGAAGCGGACCACGAGCGCCTTGGCCACCGGGGTGTTGGACCGCAGGGCGACGTGGTCGGCCGACATGAGGACGTTGGTCTCCGGGTAGTAGGCCGCAGCGCAGCCCTCGGCGGTGGGGTACGACACGAGCGTGAAGCCCTCGGCTCGGCGGTCGGTGCCCTCGAACTCGCTGACCACGTCGACGACCTGGCCCTGGTGGAACCCGAGCCGGTGCAGGTCGTCGGGGTTGACGAGGACCACACGCCGGTTGCCCGAGATGCCTCGGTAGCGGTCGGCGTGGCCGTAGATCGTGGTGTTGAACTGGTCGTGGCTGCGGATGGTCTGCAACAGCAGCCGTCCGTCGGGCACCTCGAGCGGCGGGACGCGGCCGGCGAGGAACTCGGCCTTGCCGCTCGGGGTGTCGAACTCGCGCAGGTCGCGCGGCTTGTGGGGGAGCAGGAACCCACCGGGGCGGCGGACCCTGGTGTTGTAGTCCTCGAAGTTCGGGACGACCCGGGAGATGTGCTCGCGGATGGAGTCGTTGTCCTGGGACAGCGCTGCCCAGTCGATGGAGCCGACCCCCGGCACGAGCCAGCGGGCGAGTCCGGCCACGATCGCGACCTCCGACCGGCACAGGTCGGACGGTGGGTCGAGCCGGCCCTGGGACAGGTGGACCTGGCCCTGCGAGTCCTCCACCGTGACCCCCTGGTCGCCGAGCGGGGTGGTGTCGCGGTCGGTCCGGCCCAGGCAGGGGAGGATCAGGGCCTCGGTGCCGGTGACTGTGTGCGACCGGTTGAGCTTGGTCGACACGTGGACCGTCAGGTCGCAGGAACGCAGTCCCTCGTGGACGACAGGCGTGTCGGGCGTGGCCATCGCGAAGTTGCCGCCCATGCCGAAGAACACGCGCACCGACTTGTCACGCAGCCGCTTGACCGTCGCGCTGGCGTCGACGCCGTGGTCCGTGGGCGGGGTGAAGCCGAACTCGGCTTCGAGGGCGTCCAGGAACGGCTGGGACATCTGCTCCCAGATGCCCATGGTCCGGTCGCCCTGGACGTTGGAGTGACCGCGGACGGGGCAGGGGCCGGCGCCGTCCTTGCCGAGGTTGCCCTGCAGGAGGAGGACGTTCACGATCTCCTGGATGGTCATCACGGCGTGCACGTGCTGGGTCAGGCCCATGGCCCAGCAGACGACGGTGGCCCTTGACTCGGTGAAACGCCTGGCCAGGGCCTCGATCTCGACGCGCGTGAGGCCGGTCGCGAGTTCCGTTGCGGTCCAGTCGATCTCGCGGACGGCGTCGGCGTAGGCGTCGTAGCCGGCGGTGTGCGCGTCGAGGAACTGGCGGTCCACGACCGTGCCCGGGGCGGCCTGCTCGGCGGCCAGGAGGAGGTGGCCCACCGCGCGGAACAGGGCGTGGTCGCCGCCGAGCCGGATCTGGAGGTAGTCGTCGGCGAGCGCCGTGCCCGGTCCGATCAGGCCGCGCGGTGTCTGGGGGTTCTTGAACCGGATGAGGCCGGCCTCGGGCAGCGGGTTGACCGCCACGATGACCGCGCCGTTCTCCTTGGCCCGCTCGAGGTGGGTGAGCATGCGCGGCGCGTTCGTGCCCGGGTTCTGGCCCGCGATCACGATCAGCTCGGCCCGCTCGAGCGACTCGAGCGTGACCGCACCCTTGCCGATGCCGATCTGCTCGGTCATCGCGGTGCCCGAGGACTCGTGGCACATGTTGGAGCAGTCCGGGAGGTTGTTGGTGCCGTAGGCGCGGACCATCAGCTGGTAGAGGAAGGCAGCCTCGTTGCTCGTGCGGCCCGAGGTGTAGAACACCGCGTCGTCCGGCGAGGGGAGTGCAGTGAGGTGCCGCGCGATGATGGCGAACGCGTCGTCCCACGACACCGGCGTGTAGTGGGAGGCGCCGGGCGCTCGGTGCATCGGCTCGGTGAGCCGGCCCTGCTGCCCCAACCACCACTCGCTCTGCCCGTCGAGCTCCTCGATGCCGTGGCGGGCGAAGAACTCGCGGTCGACGCGACGCTTCGTGGCCTCCCACGCCACCGCCTTGGCCCCGGACTCGCAGAACTCCGCGACGTGCCGGTCGCCCGCCTCGGGGTCGGGCCAGGCGCAGGACGGGCAGTCGAAGCCTTGCGTCTGGTTGAGGCGGCCGAAGACCCGCGCCGTCCGGGGCAGACCCATCTGCTCGACCCCGTGGCGGAACGAGTTGACGACCGCGGGCAGGCCGGCAGCCCATTGCTTGGGCGCGTGGGCGTCGACCACTCCCGTCGGATCGATGCTGCTCAGGGCCTCTGGAGCTGCTCCGGAAGGGCGGCTGGGGGAGTGCTGATCGGCCATATGACCGACCCTAGCCTTGTCCACGCGGTGGGAATGTGTGCGTATTCCGCCGACTCAGTTGAAAATCCCGGCTCAACCCGATGGACTTACCCGCAACTGACCGCCTCGAGGGATGGAGAAGGGTGTGACCACGCCAGCGCAGTCTGCGCTGCAAGCATCGGTGGGCCGACTCGGCCTGACCGCAGGACAGGTGATCCAGGAGTTCGGCTACGACTCCGACGTCGATGACGATTTCCGCTTCGCCATCGAGGATCACACCGGGACCGAGCTCGAGGACGAGGAGTACCAGGACGTCGCCGACGCCTCACTCATCTGGTGGCGACAGGACGACGGAGACCTCGTCGATGCCGTCGTCGATGCCCTGACCAACCTCGGCGAGGGTGGCTCGGTCGTCGTCCTCACGTTGAAGTCGGGTCGCCGCGGCCACGTCGAGGCGAGCGACATCGAGGAAGCCGCGACGACCGCGGGTCTGCACACCTCGGGCACCGTCAACGCCTGCGACGACTGGACTGCCACCAGGTTGGTCGCCCCCAAGACCGGTCGGCGTTGACGTCGCTGGCAGACTGCCGGGCATGACCTCACCCTTGGCCGTCGGGGCTGCGGCTCCGGACTTCACCCTCAGGGACCAGAACGGCCAGGAGTTCTCCTTGGCGCAGTTCCGCGGCGCCAAGAACGTCGTCCTGGTGTTCTACCCCTTCGCGTTCTCCGGCATCTGCACCGGTGAGCTGTGTGAGATCCGGGACGACCTCGGCGGCTTCGTCGCCGACGACGTGCAGGTGCTCGCGGTCTCCTGCGACCACATGTTCAGCCAGCGTGCCTGGGCCGACAAGGAGGGCTACTTCTTCCCCCTCCTGTCGGACTTCTGGCCGCACGGCGGGGTCGCGCAGAGCTACGGCGTGTTCAACGAGCAGGCCGGAGCGGCGGTGCGCGGCACCTTCCTGGTCGACAGCCACGGGGTGGTCCGGTGGTCCCTGGTCAACGAGATCGGCCAGGCGCGTGACTTCACCGGCTACCACTCGGCGCTGGCCGAGCTGCGCGGCTGACCAGCTCTCCGGGCCACACCACCCGACGACGCTGGGACGCACGAGGGCCGGTATGCCGCTCGCACGGCATACCGGCCCTCGCACCGTTCCTTGGTGGCTCCCGCCTCTGATGGCTCCCCGGGACTAGGGGGCCGGAGGCGTGATCTTGATCTGCGCCGACTGGTTGCCAGCCATGGCCTTGGTGACGGTCACCGTGGTGCCGTACCCGACACCGTCGTCGGCCGGGTTGCCCGAGCCGAGCGGGGTGGCGAGGCCGATGTCGAGGCCGTAGTACTGCGGCAGCGGGTTGCCGGCCGCGTCGACGACGCGGACGCTGTACGGCGCGTTGCCCTGTGACGGGACGACCGTGGAGGCGTCCGGGTCACGGTAGAAGATCCGGTTGCCACGGATCTCCATGCCCGGGTACCAGGTCGAGTCGTCGGTGAACGACGTGACCGCGGACTGCGCCGGGAAGGCGTTGCACGCCTCGCCGGTGAAGTCAGCCTTGGCCTGGCACTCGTTGAACGGGTAGGTCCCGAACAGGTTGAACGCTGCGTTGGACGACTGGGGTCGCGACGGCAGGTTGTGCAACGTGGTGGCGGGAACCTCGAGGCTCGCGTTCACGCCAGTACGACGCAACGGGTCGAAGTGGCTGTCCACGATGAGCAGACCACCCTTGGCGCCCTCACTCGGCAGGCTCGTGAGGTTGTTGAGGATGTGGTTGACGTTGCCGTACCCCGTGTCGCGGTACCAGACGAGGGCACCGGGCGCGTTGTACTTGATCTTCTCGACCTTCCACGCACCGTTGTCCCCGAGCTTCTGGTACGTCGTGTCGTAGGCGTACTGCAGGCCGGCGTCGAACCCGTCGAAGTTGCGCCACTCCACGAGGTAGTACTGCGCGTTCTGCGACGTGCCGGAGTCGAGCACCCAGCCGGCGCCGGTGGTGTCGACCCAGGTGCCCACGGCGGTGGTCCAGCCGTGGTTGGCCTCGGCGTCGTCGGACCACACGGTGGTGGCGCCGTTGGTGACGGAGAGGTCGTCGACGAACCAGCCCTTGTCCTCGAAGCCCGCGTCGGTCGCGTACACCAGGCGGACCTTGATGTTCTGGCCGGCGAAGGCGGTGAGGTTGGCGTAGTTGTGCGCCCAGCCATCGGTCGCACCCGTGAGGCCGTACTTCTTGCCGCCGTAGTCGGCCATGCGGCCGTTCGGGTCGGCGTAGCCGTCCGGGGTGGACACCGCGGTGCCCGCCTCGTCGTAGACCGTCTGCTCGGTCCACGTGGCGCCACCGTCGGTCGAGACCTCGACGAAGCCGAAGTCCCAGTCCTCCTCGATGGAGTAGTCGTTCCACATCCAGAAGCGGGCGTCCGTGGCACCGGCAGGCACCGAGACGTCGCGCGTCAGCGTGTTCTTCGCCCACGACTGGTCGGCGCTGGAGTACCACATGGTCGAGCCGGAGTGCGGCTCGGCGAGGGTGAGGGTCTTCGGCGGCAGGTTGATCTTGACGCCGTCAGCCGTGCCCTTGGGGGTGCGGCTGGTCTGGCCCACGAGGACCGTGCGGGGGTCGTCGCCGGGGTTGATCTGGACCGGGTCGGCCCAGCCCAGGACCCACTTGTCCCAGAGGCCCATGTGCGTCGGCATCGACTGGAAGATCGGGCCCGAGTGCGAGCCGGAGCTCATCAGGTCCCAGAAGTCGACGTCGGAGTCGCCGCCGCTGGCGGTGTCGTAGAGGTCCGGCAGACCGAGGTCGTGGCCGTACTCGTGCGAGAAGACACCGACACCGGAGTCCTCGGGCTGCACGATGTAGTTCGACAGCTTCAGGTTGGTGCCGGGCACGGGAGCGCCGCCGGCCACGGCCGAGGAGTGCGCCCAGATGGCGTACGGGCCCTGGGCGCCGCCGCCACCGGACTTGTCCTCACCTGCGTGGACGAGCACGACGTGGTCGATGACCCCGTCGGGCTCGAGCACGTTGCTGTCGCCGTCGACGTCGCCCTGGTCCTCGAGGTCGTAGTCGGCCCACGGGAAGTTGGGCTGGGCCTTGGCGAGGGCTGCCACTGCGTCGATCGGGAGCTGGCCGGGGCCCAGCGGGTTGTCCGGGTGACCCTGCATGTCCTGGATCGCGCCGTACTCCCACACGCCCGCGTCGTTCTGGTGGCACACGGTGGCGCCGTAGTACGCCTCCGAGTGGGCCACTGACACCCAGGGGGTGGCGGCACCGCTGACGGTGTAGGCGCCCTTGGACATCTCCTCGTACATGTTCTTCATCGTGTAGCCGGAGATGTCGAAGCCGGGCTGGCCGTCAGGACCGGTGAGGTCGGTGCGGACGCGCTGGGTGATGCCGGTCTTGGTGTAGAGCATCGCGTTGTAGTGCGCGGACGAGAAGTCCGGCATCCACATCGAGTTGTTGTCCAGCAGGCCCGCGCCAGCGGGGTTGGGGATGGTGTTGTGCGTGGGTCCGTTCTGCATGTTCCCGGGGACGCATCCCTCCGCGCCCCAGCCCTCCGGCACCATGGAGCCGGAGAAGTCGTCGTTCGCCTGGGTGTTGAACTCGACCAGGATCGTCAGGAGCTTGGCCACCTGCGTGCTCTTGGCCTGCTTGATGGCCTTGGGGCTCTTGCCCGTCCGGACCGACTCCGCCTCCAGCTTGGCCAGTTGGCGGGCCGCCTGGGGGTTTCCCTTGGCGTGCTTCTCGTCGTAGACCTTGGCCTTGGCCAGGGCGTCGAGCTGCTGCTTGTTCRCGGCCTTGCTCTTGCTGAGCGCGATGTCCTTGCCGACCGCCGCCTCCGCGCGGGGTGCGACCGTGTTCAGGAAGTAGTCGCCGGCGGGCGACGTTGCGGCTGGCGTGCCGGCCGGTGCGGGTGCTGCCACCGAGGCCGTGGAGCCGGCGGCGGCGAAGCCGGCGGCAACCAGGGCGACGGCAGGCACCACCGCAGTGGCCCGGAGCCGATGCCCCGTGATCCTGCGAGTCATGTGCGTCCCTTCGAGGGTTCGACCCGCGGTGTGCGGCCGCGGGCTGGCGGCCCCCGCGGTGGAGGCACGTTGGGCGGCATCTTGCTGTGGTTCTGCAGGCTTGGGAAGAAGCACCGGCTGGATTTCTCGGTTCTGGCAGGTAAATTCTTCGTCTGAAGCTGCTCAGACAGGACGATGTGTCGCGTTGGCCTGCGGTCGCGTTGCGACCTGTCCGTCGACCCGGACTCGACCCGGACTCGATCCGGACTCGACCGGGACTCGACCCGGACTCGACCCGGACTCGACCTGGCTCCGTGACCTGACAGAATGTCGACCGCAGTCAGCACGCGGCGCCCGCGCCAGCCGTGACGACGCGGGCCTGTAGCTCAGTTGGTAGAGCGCCACGTTTACACCGTGGATGTCGTCGGTTCGAGCCCGGCCGGGCCCACATGCACACCACCTTGGCTGACGTCGTCCGTGTGCTCGATGACCTCTACCCGCCCTCGACGGCGCAGTCGTGGGACCAGGTCGGACTGGTGGCCGGTGACCTCACCCAGCCGGTGCGACGGATCCACTTCGCGGTCGACCCCACGCTCGCGGTCATCGAGGAGGCGAGGGCCCTGGGCGCGGACCTCGTGGTGACGCACCACCCGCTCCTGCTGCGCGGCATACACAGCGTGGCCACGTCGGGCGCCAAGGGCGCCTCGGTCACGGCGCTCGTGGTCCATGACATCGCGCTGTACGTCGCCCACACCAACGCCGACGTCGCCTCGCCGGGTGTGAACGACGCCCTCGCCCAGGCATGCGGCCTCAGCGACGTCGAGCCCCTCGCGGTGGTCGAGGGGCAGGCCCTGGGGCGGGTGGGGCGCCTGGCCCAGCCCGTGTCCCTGGCCGAGTTCACCAGGTCCTTGTATGCCGCCCTGCCGCCCTCCGCGGGCGGGCTGCGGGTCGCCGGCCCGGCTGGTGCCCGGGTGGAGCGGGTCGCCGTGATGGGGGGCGCCGGCGACGACCTCTTCGACCAGGTCCGGGCGAGCGGAGCGGACGTCTACGTCACGGCCGACCTGCGGCACCACCCGGTCCTCGAGGCACGCGAGGAGTCCAGAGGGGGTCCGCCCTACCTCATCGACGCAGGTCACTGGGCCACCGAGTCGCTCTGGCTGGCCGGCGCCGCCGATCGGCTCAGGGGCGCGATTGCGGAGGGCGGCGACGGGGCCCCTAAGGTGGAGACCCACATCTCAACACTGCGCACCGACCCCTGGGACTTCGTGGTCGGAGCCGAATCGCCCGCTGGGCTTGGAGGTACGTCCTGAAAGCCGACCCGTCCCGTCAGTGGCGACTGCTCGACCTCCAGGCGATCGACACCCGTCTGGACCAGATCGCGCACGCCCGCAAGAACCTTCCCGAGCACGCCGTGCTGGCTGATCTCGAGACCAAGGCCGCGGGCCTCGACTCGTTGCTGGTGCGAGCCCGCACCGAGCTCGGCGACATCCAGCGCGAGATTGCCAAGGCCGAAGCCGACGTGCAGCTCGTCCGCGAGCGGGCGGCGCGCGACCAGGCCCGCCTGGACTCCGGCACGGGGTCGGCCAAGGACCTGCAGGCGATCCAGCACGAGCTCGCGTCCCTCGTCCGTCGCCAGTCCGAGCTCGAGGACGTCGAGATCGAGGTCATGGAGCGGGCCGAGGACGCCGAGTCCGCCGTCTCGCAGCTCGATGTCGAGCACACCACGCTCGCCGCGCAGCTCACGGCGGCCAGCGAGGCCAGGGATGCGGCCCTGGCCGACCTCGAGCTCGAGGCCACCAAGATCTCCGCCCCACGCGCCGACATCGTCGCCGGCGTCGGCGACGAGCTCGTCACGCTGTACGAGAAGGTCCGACTGCAGAGCGGTGGCCTCGCCGCGGCGCCACTGCGGCAACGGCGCTGTGGCGGCTGCCAGCTCGAGCTCAACAACGTCGAGATGAACCGCATCAAGGCCGCTCCGGACGACGAGGTGCTGCGGTGCGAGGAGTGCCGGCGCATCCTCGTGCGCACGGCCGAGTCCGGCCTCTGACCCGTGCCTGACCGACGCGCGCTCGTCATCGAGGCTGACGGCGGCTCCCGGGGCAACCCCGGGGTCGCCGGGTACGGCGCCCTGGTGCGCGACGCTGCCACGAGGCGGGTCCTGTGGGAGGGCGCAGCACCACTGGGCAAGGAGTCCAACAACGTCGCCGAGTACTCGGGCCTCATCGCCGGGCTGAAGGCGGTCCTGCGGATCGACCCGGGCGCGGACGTCGAGGCACGCATGGACTCCAAGCTCGTCGTCGAGCAGATGGCCGGACGCTGGAAGATCAAGCACCCGGACATGCGCATGCTCGCGCTCGAGGCCCGCGACCTGGCCGCCCAGATCAGCGCGGCAGGCGGGTCCGTGTCGTTCACCTGGATCCCTCGCGAGCAGAACAAGGACGCGGACGCCCTGTCCAACGACGGCATGGACGGCCGGACCATCGACCGCATGCTGGGGGAGAGCACGGGTGGGTCGACGGTCGACGAGACCGTCGACGAGGTGGTCGACGAGCTGATCGACCCCGAACCCGGTCCGGTTGCCACGGGGCCGTGGCAGGGCACACCGACCCGGATCGTGCTGGTCCGCCATGGCGTCACCGACTTCACCGTCGCCTCGCGCCTCGACGGCCGTGGCGGCGTCGACCCGTCGCTCAACACGGCAGGCCAGGCCCAGGCGGCAGCCGCTGGACGCGCGACCGCACACCTCCTCGGCGGGGCGCCGGCGCGGGTGGTCACGTCCTCGCTGGCCCGCGCGCGCCAGACCGGCGCAGCCGTGGCCGAGGCCATCGGGGTCACGCCGCTGGTCGACGAGGACTGGGACGAGCAGGACTTCGGCGACTGGGACGGCGCCAGCATCCCCGACCTGGTCCGCGACCACCCGGGCGAGCTGACCGCGATGCGCGAGGACCCGGCATACACCCGTCCCGGCGGGGAGTCGCACGACCAGCTGGCTGCGCGCGTCGTCGCCGCCTTCGACCGGGTGGTCGCCGCGGGCGGTACCACGGTGGTGGTCTGCCACCGCAAGCCGATCATGTGCGTGCTGGCCCACGTCCTGGGCATCCCGCACGACAAGGTGTGGCGCCTCGCCGCCGCGCCGGGCTCGTTGACCGCCCTGGAGGTCTGGCCCGACGGCAACGTCTCGGTCGCCTTCACCAACCGCACCTGAGGCCGCTGCCTTCGTCCCGGTGGTCCACGACGTGGGCCGCTCGTCTCGCCATGTGGCGTGAGTTCTAGGCTGGCGCCATGAGTGCTGAGTCCATCAACGCTGAGTCCCTCACGTACGCCGGCGACGTCGCCCCCGAGGATGCGTATGCCGCGCTGGCGGCTGAGGACGACGCCGTCCTCGTCGACGTGCGGACCACCGCGGAGTGGAGCTACGTCGGGGTGCCCGACCTGTCGCCGATCGGCAAGCGGGTGGTCTGTGTCGAGTGGCAGCGCTATCCGGACGGCGCCGTCAACGGCGACTTCGTCGAGCAGCTGCAGGATGCCGGGCTGCCCGACGGGGCGCCGATCTACTTCATCTGCCGCTCCGGAGTGCGCTCGATCGCCGCGGCGCAGGCCGCCACGAAGGCTGGTCTCGGGCCGGCCTACAACGTGCTCGAGGGTTTCGAGGGACCGCACGACGAGCACGGGCACCGTGCTGTCGCGGGCTGGAAGAACGCTGGCCTGCCGTGGCGGCAGGGGTGAGCGACGTGACGCCAGACCCGTTGCCACAGAGCGGATTTCGCCCTGACACCATCGCCGTGCGCGGTGGGCTGAACCGGAGCAACTTCGACGAGACCGCCGAGGCGCTCTACCTCACGTCCGGATTCGTCTACGAGAGCGCCGAGCAGGCGGAGGCAGCCTTCAAGGACGAGGTCGACCACTTCATCTACTCGCGCTACGGCAATCCCACGGTGACCATGTTCGAGCAGCGGCTGCGCGAGCTCGAGGGGGCGCAGGCCTGCTTCGCCACGGCCTCCGGGATGTCCGCGGTCTTCGTGGCGCTGGCCGCCCTGCTGGGCAACGGCGACCGCGTCGTGTCGTCGCGGGGGCTGTTCGGGTCGTGCTTCGTCATCCTCGACGAGATCCTGCCGCGCTGGGGCGTCGAGACGGTGTTCGTCGACGGACCCGACCTCGACCAGTGGCGTGAGGCCCTGTCCGAGCCGACCCAGGCCGTCTTCTTCGAGACCCCCAGCAACCCGATGCAGGAGCTGGTCGACATGCGTGCGGTCTCGGACCTGGCCCATGCGGCAGGCGCCCAGGTCGTGGTCGACAACGTCTTCGGCACGCCGGTGTTCTCCAAGCCTCTCGAGCACGGCGCCGACATCGTCGTCTACTCGGCCACCAAGCACATCGACGGTCAGGGCCGCACCCTCGGAGGGGCCGTCCTGGGGACCGCCGAGTTCATCGACGGGCCCGTCAAGAACCTGATGCGGCACACCGGCCCCTCGATGTCGCCGTTCAACGCCTGGGTGCTCGTCAAGGGCCTGGAGACCCTGTCCCTGCGGGTCGAGAAGCAGGCTGCCAACGCCCTTGCCGTGGCGGAGGCGCTCGAGGCCCATCCCAAGGTGACCACGGTCCTCTATCCCTGGCTGCCGTCGTTCCCGCAACACGACCTGGCCCGTCGGCAGATGCTGGGCGGAGGGACCGTGGTGACCTTCGAGCTCGACGGCGGCAAGGCCGAGGCGTTCGCCCTGCTGAACGCACTGCGCGTCATCGACATCAGCAACAACCTGGGTGACGCGAAGTCGATGGTCACGCACCCGGCCACCACCACCCACCGCCGACTGACGCCCGAGGCCCGCGCCGCGGTCGGGATCACCGACGGCACGGTGCGCATCTCGGTCGGGCTCGAGGACGTCCAGGACGTGATCGAGGACCTCATCCGTGGGATGGGCTGAGCGCTAGAGGCCCCGGAAGTGAGGTTCGAGCTGCGGCCACGTCGCCTCGAACCTCGCCAGGGCGCGGTCCCGGGCGGTGGTCTCCACGTCGAACAGCAGCACGTAGGCGGCGATCCTGGCCGGGTCGCGCTCGTCGGCGGCCAGCCCGCGGAGCAGCCCGATGCTGACCACGGCGTCGTGGTGCTCGCCCAGGACCTCCTGCACTGTCTTGGCTTCCGCGGCCCCCGCCACGATGCGCGACCCGCACGAGGCGCCGAGCGCGTCGCTGGCGTAGCGCAGCCGGCGCAGCGACTTGCGCACCTCGTGGAGTGACTCGTCGCGCAGGTGCTCGTCCGCGGCGGTCAGGTATGCCGCGTGGCGTCGCTGCGTGCGGCGCCACACCTGCCGCACGGCGCGACGCAGTTCCCGTCGCCGAGGTCGGGGGGTCGCCGCCGCGCCGGCCGCCGCGAGGGCCGGCGACAGTGCGGCGAACCGAGATGAGTCCAGGGCGGTGCGCAGGTCGGTCGTCGCCCGCGCCAGTGCCTCGGTCAGCGCCTGCTCGACCGTGGCAGGCACCTCGTGCGCCGCAGGCAGCCTCGTCGCGAGGACCTCGGCGTCCCGGAACGCCCCGAGCTCGGCACTGAGCCAGGACAGCTCACGGCCCATGCTGACGCCGTCGGGGATCTCCAGGACGTCCCCGAACGACGTCAGGCACGCGGAGGCGCGCCGGGCGGTGGTCCGCATCTGGTGTGCGGCGTCGGGCGTCCCGGCGACGACGGTCGGGACCAGCTCGTCGAGCCGAGCCGCGAGGTCGCGCAGGTACCGTCCGACATCGCGACCTGCCCGCGGGTTCATGGCCCAGTTCTACCGGACGAGTCCCCGAAATCCTGTTGAACCCCAAGGAGAGGCCATCGGCGGCTGCACGCGTCAGCGCGCGAGCACGAGAGCTCCCAGGGCCAACCCGGCCGACCCGACCGCGCAGAGCAGGCCTTGCGCCGCAAGGGACTTCACCGAGATGTGTATGCCGCGTGCCCGGCACCGCTGGGCCCAGAGCAGGGTGGCGAGGGATGCCCAGGGGGTGACCAACGGTGCGACGTTCACGCCGATCAGGAGCGCCATCAAGCGGGCTGGCACGTCCGAGGTCACCGACTCGAGGGCGATGTAGGCAGGCAGGTTGTTGACCACGTTCGCGGCCAGTGCGCCCACGCCGGCGACGCGGGCAAGGTCGCCGGCGGTCGTGCCGTGACCGGCGAGGGACGCCAGGGCGGGTTGGAGCCCCAGCTGGAGCGCCGCGTCGATGACGACGAACAGCGCGGCGACGGCCAGGGCCATCTTCCACGGGACGGAGACCTGGCGGACCAGGTCGCGGTTGCGAGCCCCCGCGGCGGCGACGAGCACCACCGCAGCGCAGGACGCCACCCAGGCGGGGGACAGGCCGATGGCGAAGAGCGGTCCGACCGCCACGCAGACAGCGGCAGCCACGCGCAGCAGCACCTGGTCGTGCGGATCCGGGGGCGCGTCAGGCAGGTAGCGCCCGCTCAGCTCGCGGCGGTGCAGGGCGTAGAGCACGGCGACGGTGCCGAGCACTGCCGCCACGGCGGGGAGGACGGCCAGCCGCACATATCCCGTGTGGCCCACCCCCAGCAGCGCGAAGTGGTGCAGGGCCAGCAGGTTGGTGAGGTTGGAGACCGGGAGCAAGAGGCTGGCGGTGTTGGCGATCCACAACGTCGTCAGCGCGAACGGGATGGGGGAGATCTTCAGCTGTGCGGCAATGGCCAGGCCCACCGGGGTGAGCAGGACGGCTGTCGTGTCGAGGCTCAGCACGACGGTGCAGGCGACCGCGACGAGCACGAACAACAGCCACAGCACAGGGGTGCGATGGCGACCGGCACGTGAGGCCCAGTGACCTGCGACGTCGAAAACCCCCGCCGCGTCGGCGATCTCGGCCACGACGGTGATCGCGACGAAGAAGATGAGCACGGGCAGCACCCGCGCGAGGACGTCGCCGAGCTCTGTGACGTTCACTGCCGCTGCGCCGCGGTCACGGGCGGGCAGTGGCGTCGATGATCCAGGGTCGGCCGGCCTTCGTCGGCTCCTCCACCGTCACGGCGAAGGCGTCGCCGAGCACGTCGGCGAGCTGAGGCACCCGACGGACGTCACGACCGATGCGGCACAGCTCGCGCGCGACGAGCCCGCGAGTGTGCTTGGCCATGTGGGTGGCCCCGGGCACGCGCACCTGCACCCAGCGTTCGGCGAGGTCGCCCTGGGGAGCCCACGCCGCGGCATACGTGCTGGAGCGGCAGTCGACCACGACACCCCTGCCGGCGGCCTCCGGGAGCACGCGGGTGAGGTCGGGCTTCCACGCGCTGGCGAGGGGACCCACGCCGGGCAGGTTCACGGCCATGGACAGGCGGTAGGGGGCGATGGCGTCGGTGGGGCGCACCGCGCCGTAGAGCGCCGAGACGACGACGAGCCAGCGGTTGGCCCGGCGTTTGGCGGCGCTGTCGAGGGACGCGTAGTCGAGCGCGTCGTAGAGGACCCCCGAGTAGACCCGCGAGGCAGGCATCGCCGGCGCCGTGTGGAGCACGAGGTTGCGGGCGATCTCGGTCGTGAGGTTGGGGCTGACGCCGAGCGTGGCAGCCGCGTCGGGGTGTGCGCTGACCATGGCGACGGCTTCGGCGACGGACTGGCGGGTCGCGGCGAGCTCGGGGAAGGAAAGGTGCTCGGCGACGACCGACCGTCCGCGGGTGCGGCCCGTCTTCGACTCCGACGGGGGCAGCAGGATCAGCACGGGCCCAGCCTAGGTGGCGAGGTCAGTCGGTCCGGTGAGGGTCACCCGCGCAGGCGTCTGGATAGGTTGGCTCCATGCCCACGCGCAGCATTCACGTCCAGCAGCCCAAGGCCGGCAAGGCCGTCGCGCAGTCCGCAGAGCTGGTCGCCCGGTTCGACGCGATCCGCGCCGAGCTCAGCGTGCCCGAGGCGTTCCCCCCGGAGGTGGAGTCCGAGGCCACCGCCTCTGCTGCCTCGCCTGCGCTGCCGGAGCGCGACGAGACGGCGGTCGCCTTCCTCACCATCGACCCGCCCGGGTCGATGGACCTCGACCAGGCCTTGCACATCGAGCGCGACGGTGACGGCTACCGCGTGAGGTATGCCATCGCGGACGTGCCGGCCTTCGTCTCGGCGGGTGGGGCCGTTGACGCCGAGACCCGCAGGCGCGGCCAGACGGTGTATGCGCCGGACAAGCGAACTCCGTTGCACCCGACCGTGTTGAGCGAGGGTGCCGCCAGTCTGCTGGCGGGGCAGACCCGTCCGGCGTTCGTCTGGGACATGCGTCTCGACGCCGGCGCGGAAGGCACCGCCGTCGAGGTCTACCGGGCCATGGTGAGGAGCACGGACCGTCTCGACTACGGGGGCGTGCAGAAGTCCATCGACGACGGGTCAGCGGACGAGCGCCTGCTGCTGCTCAAGGAGGTCGGGCTCAAGCGGATCGAGTTCGAGCGCCGCCGCGGGGGAGCGAGCCTGCCCATGCCCGAGCAGGAGGTCAACGAGGACGACCAGGGGCACTACCGGCTCTACTTCCGCCCGCCGCTGGAGGTCGAGGACTGGAACGCCCAGATCTCGCTGATGACCGGAATGGCGGCCGCGGAGCTGATGATGAAGGCCAAGGTCGGCATCCTGCGCACCATGCCCGCGCCCGACCCGAACGCCGTGGGTCGGTTCCGCCACGCGAGCCGGGCCCTGGGGATCGAGTGGCAGGAGGGGACGCCGTACGGCGAGTTCCTGCGCACCCTCGACCGCACCAACCCCAAGCACCTGGCCCTGATCCACGAGGCGACCTCCCTGTTCCGCGGCGCCGGCTACACGCCCTTCGACGGCGCCGTGCCGGAGCAGTCCGGCCACGCCGCGGTGGCCGCTCCCTACGCCCACGTCACGGCACCGCTGCGTCGCCTGGTGGACCGGTTCGGGCTGGCCATCTGCGAGGCGCTGAGCGCCGGCGAGGAGGTGCCCCAGTGGGCGCGCGAAGCGCTGCCGTCGCTGCCCGAGATCATGGCTGCGTCCGACAAGGTCGCCAACGGTGTCGAGCGAGCGTGCGCGGACGCCGTCGAAGCCGCCGCCCTGGAGGACCGCGTGGGAGAGGTCTTCGACGCGATGGTCGTCGACAAGCGCGAGAAGGGTGGCGCGGTCGTGCAGATCCAGGATCCCGCCGTCCTCGCCAACGCCGAGGGCCAGAACCAGCTCGGCACCTGGGTGAAGGTCAAGCTCACCGAGGCCACCGTCGCGACCGGCACGGTCCGCTTCGAGATCGTCCACTAGCCGCCCCCTCTCGCGCCTGTTGGAAGCGTTGCTTCCGGATATCCGGAAGGAACGGCACCGAATCGACGGATCCCGTCCACCGCCCGCGGCGCGGCCCAGCCTTGTCCACCGCGGTGTGGCCGTGGCTGGGCGCAAGACGGCCGACGTCCAACGCTGGGGCGATGGCTTCGACATCGCGCAGAGAGCTCCGTCTGGAGGCGGTCGCGGCGGGGGATCGGCACGACGGCGTCCTCACCCGCACCGCCCTGCTGACACTCGGGGTCACCCGGCAAGCGACCAGCCGCGAAGTGGTCGCGGGGCGCTGGCGGGCGCACGGCCGGCATACCGTCGCGCTCCACACGGGCGACCTGTCCGAGGCGGCGCAGAGGTGGCGTGCCGTGTGGGAGGTCGGCGCCGGGGCGGCCCTGGACGGTGTCTCGGCGCTCCAGGCCGCCGGGCTCGCGGGATTCCACACCGATGTCATCCACGTGTCGGTGCCCGCAACCCACCGACCACCGCACGTGCCTGGGGTGCGCGTGCACGTGGTCTGTGCACGCGACGAGGGCGACGTCGTGGCAGCAGGTGTTCCGCGGACGAGGCCCGCGATCGCCGCGATCCGYGGGGCGCACTGGGCGGTGTCCGACCGGCAGGCGGCGCTGATCGTGTGCATGGCCGCTCAGCAG